>NZ_JBHXNW010000071.1:0-8972 GCF_042717365.1 Streptomyces sp. NPDC058534 | reverse complement strand
GCGAGCGCCCGCGAGCGTGCGGGCGCGCGCTGCGCCGCGCGCCGCGCGCCCCCCCCCCCCCCCCC
This sequence comes from Streptomyces sp. NPDC058534, assembly GCF_042717365.1. Classification (NCBI taxonomy): domain Bacteria; kingdom Bacillati; phylum Actinomycetota; class Actinomycetes; order Kitasatosporales; family Streptomycetaceae; genus Streptomyces; species Streptomyces sp. NPDC058534. The sequence goes on along the minus strand of NZ_JBHXNW010000071.1, from coordinate 8,907 downwards.
GGGGCTGTATCAATGTGCGGCTCCGCCGCGTGAGCGCGAGCAACCACGAACCACCCGCGGTCGGCGTACTACATCAACCTCACAGAACGCACTCCGCCTCCGCATACCGCGCATCCGGCACCGTCTTCAACGACTCGACCGCGTCAGCAAGCGGTACCATCGCGATGTCCGTCCCACGCAGGGCCGTCATCATCCCGAACTCCCCACGATGCACGGCCTCCACCGCATGCCACCCGAACCGCGTGGCCAGCACCCGGTCGTACGCCGTCGGCGTACCCCCGCGCTGGACGTGTCCGAGGATCACCGGCCGGGCCTCCTTGCCGAGCCGCTCCTCCAGCTCGATGGAGAGCTGGCGCGCGATCCCGGCGAAGCGCTCGTGCCCGTAGACGTCCTTGCCGCCCTCGTCGAAGTCCATGGTGCCCGCCTTCGGCTTGGCGCCCTCCGCGGCCACCACGATCGCGAACCGCTTGCCCGCCGAGAAACGCTCGCCGACCTTCGCGGTCAACTCGTCGATGTCGAAGGGCCGCTCCGGGACGACCACGGCGTGGGCGCCGGCCGCCATGCCCGAGTGCAGCGCGATCCATCCGGTGTGACGGCCCATGACCTCCACGATCAGCACCCGCTGGTGGGACTCGGCGGTGGTCTTCAGCCGGTCCAGGGCCTCGGTCGCCACGGTCACGGCGGTGTCGAAGCCGAACGTCACGTCGGTGACCGCTATGTCGTTGTCGATGGTCTTCGGCACGCCGACGATGGGCAGGCCGTTGTCCGACAGCAGGCGGGCCGCCTTCAGGGTGCCCTCGCCGCCGATCGGGATGATCGCGTCCAGGCCGAGTTCCTCGACGTGGCCGCGGGCGCGCTCCACGCCGTCCCGCAGGTGCTCGGGGCGGACGCGGGAAGAGCCGAGGATGGTGCCGCCGCGGGCCAGGATGCCGCCCACCGCGTCGAGGTCGAGCTTCAGGTAGTCGCACTCCAGGAGGCCCTTCCAGCCGTCCCGGAAGCCGATGACCTCGTCGCCGTGGTCGACGACGGCGCGGTGCACGACGGACCGGATGACGGCGTTCAGGCCGGGGCAGTCGCCGCCGGACGTGAGGACACCAATGCGCATAGCCCGAAATACCTTCTCAACGTGGCACGGGTCCGGACCGCGCTGTCCGGCTCGATCCCCGCCACCCTAGCGGCATCGGGGGCCGGGACCGAACCACACGTCCGCCTACTGGACGTGCCCGCTCACCTGTGCGGATGACCCATCAGACGGGCCCGCCCGGACCCGGTCAGGCAGGCTGCTGCGCAGCTGTACCTACGCAGGCTGCTGCGCAGCTGTACCTACGCAGGCTGCTGCGCAGCCGCGATGCGCTCGTTGCGGAGCGCCTCGTACCAGCGGTCGTCGGTCGGCGGCAGTGCGTTCACGTCGAGGGCCAGCTTGAGCAGCAGGTCCGCGATCTGCGGGTTGCGCGCCAGCACCGGGCCGTGCATGTACGTACCGAAGACCGTGTCGTTGTACGCGCCCTCGGTGCCGTCGCCCGTGCCGTTGCCGTTGCCGAAGCGGACCTGGGAGAGCGCGCGCGCGGTGGGGCCGAGGTGGGTGACGCCCTGGTGGTTCTCGAAGCCGGTCAGGGGCGGCAGCCCGAGGCGCGGGTCGATGTCGGCGAGGACGTCGCCGACGCAGCGGGCGCCCTCGCCGCGCGTCGAGACCACGTCGAGCAGCCCGAGGCCCGGCTCGCGATGGCCCAGGTCGTTGATGAACTCGTGGCCCAGGATCTGGTAGCCGGCGCAGACGGAGAACACGATCGCGCCGTTCTCCACCGCCCGTTGCAGGCCACCGTCGCGGCGCAGCCGCTCGGCCGCGAGCCGCTGCGGGCGGTCCTCGCCGCCGCCGATCAGGTAGATGTCGCCCGAGGTCGGGATCTGCTGGTCGCTGCGCACGTCGAGCCGGGCCACGTCGAGGCCGCGCTGGCGGGCCCGGCGCTCCACCACGAGGGCGTTGCCCTGGTCGCCGTACGTGCTGAGCAGGTCCGGGTAGATCCAGACGATCCGCAGTTGGTTGTCGCTCACGAAAGTCCCCTGAAGTCTCGCGGTCAGTTGCCGACGCGGCGGCGCAGGTCCTGGAAGGCGGTGTAGTTGGCGATGACCTCGATCCGGCCGGGCGGGCACAGCTGCACCGCCTGGTCGAGGTCCTCGCACACCTGGAACTGCTGGTTCGCGACCTCCAGACGCACCGCGAGGTCCAGCTTGCGGTCGCCGACCACGCAGATCGGGTGGCCGGTCAGCCGGGTGTAGTCCACGTCCCACAGCCAGGAGGTGTCGGTGCCGTCGGCGCCGCGGGCGTTCACCGAGAGGATCACCGGCGTGGGCGGCGGGTCGATCAGGGAGAAGGTCTCCAGCCAGCCCGCCGGGTTCTTGGCGAGCAGCAGACGCAGGTCGCGGCCCTGGAACTGGACGACGTCGTAGCGTCCGGCGACCGCCTGCACCTGGTACATGCGCTCCAGGGCGACCTGCGGCGGCACGCCGAAGACGGCGGCGACGGCGGCCGAGGAGGCGGCGTTGGCCTTGTTGGCGCGGCCCGGCAGCTGGAGGTGGATCGGCCAGGCGGAGCCGTGCGGGTCGAGGACGTGGTCGCCGGAGAGGGCCCAGCTCGGCGTGGGACGGCGGAAGCCGCACTCGCCGCAGAACCAGTCGTCGCCGGGACGCTGCATCACGCCGCCGCACGCCGGGCAGGACCAGGCGTCGTCCTTCCACATCTGGCCGGCGGCGACCCAGATCACGTTGGGGGAGGAGGACGCGGCCCACACCACCAGCGGGTCGTCGGCGTTGGCGACGATCACGGCCTTCGAGCCGGTCAGGCCCTCACGCCAGTTCTCGGCGAGCATGCGGGTCTCGGCGGCGCGGTCCAGCTGGTCGCGGGAGAGGTTGAGGAGCGCGATGCACTTCGGCTCGGTGGCCTGGGCGACGCCGACGAGGTACTTCTCGTCGACCTCGATGACGCCGTACCGGGCGTCCGAGCCGGCCGCGAGGGCCGAGGTGATGCCGGCCGGCATGTTGGCGCCGAGCGCGTTGGACACGACCGGCCCCGCCGCGCGCAGCGCCTCGGCGATCAGGCGGGTGGTGGTGGTCTTGCCGTTGGTCGCCGAGACCAGGGTCACGTCCAGGTGCTGGGCGAGCCGGGCGAGGAGGTCCGGATCGAGTCTCAGCGCGACCTTGCCGCCGATCACCGAACCGCTGCCGCGCCCCGCGGCGCGCGAAGCCGCCGCGACCGCCTTGCCCGCGGTCACGGCGATCTTGGCCCGGGGCGAGAGCGGGTCCGAGTTGCCTGCCATCAGTTCTCGATCCTCCTTGCGTACGCGCCGCGCCTGAAGCCTGACGGCCACGTGGTGTGGACCTCAGCCTACCGAGATCCGTTCGCACTCCCGAATCGCGGCACCGGCCACGGGGCTCCGGCGGTGGGCGCGGCCCGCCGGGGGACACAGGGACCTTACTCTTGCCGCCATGCGACACAGCTCCATCCCGGGCGCCCACGGGCGCGTCCGCCCCCTCGGCCTCCTGGGCGACCCCGTCCTGCACGCCCCGTGCGAGGAGGTGACGGACTTCGGTCCGGAACTCGCGGGGCTCGTGGAGGACTTGTTCGCGACCATGTACGCCGCCCACGGTGTGGGCCTGGCCGCGAACCAGATCGGCACGGGGCTGCGCGTCTTCGTCTACGACTGCCCGGACGACGAGGACGAGCGCCACCTCGGCCACCTGGTGAACCCGCGGCTCGTCGAGACCGGCGGGGTGGTGGTGCGCGGGCCGGAGGGCTGTCTGTCGCTGCCGGGTCTGGAGGCCGGGACCGAGCGGCACGACGAGGCCGTCGTGACGGGTTTCACGGTGACCGGGGAGCCCGTCACCGTGCGCGGCACGGGGTTCTTCGCGCGGTGCCTCCAGCACGAGTGCGATCACCTGGAGGGGCGGGTGTACTCCGAGCGCCTGTCGGGCCGGCGCCACCGGCGGCTGATGCGACAGGTGGCGCGGGCCTTCTGGCACCAGCGCTGAGTGCGGGAGCCCGTACGGCCGCGGGGCGCCGTCAGAAGCCGGGTCCTCCCGCCTTGTCCCCGGCCGCCGCCAGCCGGCCCCACAGCAGGTCGGCCAAGGTGCTCACCAACTCCGCCCTGGAACAGGGGCGTTCGCCCAGCCACCAGTCGCCGGCGGCGTGCATCATGCCGACGATGCCGTGCCCCCACACGCGGGCCAACTGCTGGGTGCCGGGGCCGACGTCGAGGCGTTCCTCGATGACCTGGGCCAGTTCCTCGCCCATCCGGCGCAGCAGCGGGGCCGAGTGCTTGCCGACGTCGAAACCCTGGTCGGCCTGGTCGGCCGGGGTGGCGATGCCCTCCGCCGGATGCATCAGGAAGCGGTACACCTGCGGGCGTGCCTCGATGGCCGCCAGATAGGTGTCCAGGGTGGCCTCGACGCGTTGCCGCCGCTCCGCCGGGGCGTCCAGGGCCGCCCGCAGCGAGGCGAGGAGCGCGTCGGTGTGCCGGACGGCGAGGGCGGCGTACAGTCCGCTCTTGTCGCCGAAGTGGCGGTAGAGGATCGGCTTGGTGATGCCGGCCTCGGCGGCGATGGCGTTCATCGAGGCCTGGGGACCGTCGCGCAGCACCACCCGGTCGGCGGCCTCGAGCAGCTCGCGCCGTCTGTGGTCGGCGGACCGCTGCTGGTCGGCCCGCTGTGTGGTGTCCATGTGCTCTCCCCACCCGTGCTGTTTCGGTGACGCCGTCGCAAACTAACACCCGCGGGGCGCCCGGCATCGAACGGGAGGGCGACGGGGCCTCGGGAGTTGACTTTTCCTACCGACCGGTAACAGACTCGGGTTACCGCAAGTAACAGTACGGGCGTCACTGGAGGGGACATGGCCGAGTTCACCATGGAGCTGAGCGACGAACAGAAGGAGGTCCGGGACTGGCTGCACGGCTTCGCGGCCGACGTCATCCGCCCCGCGGCCGCCGAATGGGACGAGCGTGAGGAGACTCCCTGGCCGGTCATCCAGGAGGCCGCCAAGGTCGGCGTCTACTCCCTCGACTTCTACGCGCAGCAGTACTTCGACTCCACCGGCCTCGGCATCCCCATGGCGATGGAGGAGCTGTTCTGGGGGGACGCCGGCATCGCCCTGTCCATCGTCGGCACCGGCCTCGCCGCCGTCGGCGTCCTCGCCAACGGCACCGAGGAGCAGATCGGCACCTGGATCCCCCAGATGTACGGCGACGTGAACGACGTGAAGGTCGCCGCCTTCTGCTCCTCCGAGCCGGACGCGGGCTCCGACGTGGCCTCCATGCGCACGCGCGCCGTGTACGACGAGGCCAAGGACGAGTGGGTGCTCAACGGCACCAAGACCTGGGCGACCAACGGCGGCATCGCCAACGTCCACGTCGTCGTGGCGGTCGTGGACGCGGAGCTGGGCTCCAAGGGGCACGCCTCCTTCATCGTCCCGCCGGCCACCCCGGGGCTGTCCCAGGGCCAGAAGTTCAAGAAGCACGGCATCCGCGCCTCGCACACCGCCGAGGTGGTCCTGGACAACGTGCGCGTCCCCGGCTCCTGCCTGCTCGGCGGCAAGGAGAAGCTGGACGCCCGGCTGGCCCGCGCCCGGGAGAAGGCCAAGCAGGGGGGCGAGCGCGTCAAGAACGCCGCGATGGCCACCTTCGAGGCTTCGCGCCCGGCCGTCGGCGCCATGGCCGTGGGCACCGCCCGCGCCGCGTACGAGGAGGCGCTGGAGTACGCCCGGACCCGTGAGCAGTTCGGGCGGCCGATCATCGACAACCAGGGCGTCGCCTTCCAGCTCGCCGACATGCGGACGTCCATCGACGCGGCCCGGCTGCTGGTGTGGCGGGCCTCCTGGATGGCGATCAACGGAAAGCCGTTCACGGCGGCCGAGGGGTCGATGTCCAAGCTGTTCGCGAGCGAGACGGCGAAGAAGGTGACCGCGCAGGCGGTCCAGATCCTGGGCGGCAACGGGTACACGCGGGAGTACCCCGTGGAGCGGATGCACCGGGACGCCGCGATCTACACGATCTTCGAGGGGACGAGCGAGATTCAGCGGCTCGTCATCGCGCGGACGCTGGCGGGGGTGCCGATTCGTTGAGCGCCGGTGGGGTCCTGTGCGACGCGGTCCGCGGGTTCGTCGTGGCTGGTCGCGCCCACGCGGCGGAGCCGCACATCGATACAGCCCCGCGCCCCTCAGGAGGACGGGCCGCTGCTGTGGGCGATGCACGCCACGTCGATCCGGTCGGCCAGCTTGGCCAGCTCGATGGTGAGCGCCGCGACCGTGTCCTCGTCCAGGCTCACCTCGCCCGCCTCCACCAGCCGCAGCCACCGCCCACCCACCGTGCGCAGCAGCTTGCTCACGTCGGACGCGGCGACCTGAAGGGTGCCGCGGTCGTCGACGATCAGAGGCAGGGTCACTTCGCGGTTCACAAAGGGGATCGTAGTCGCGGAAGGCTCACGCTCCGTGCCATACGGTGGTGATGTTGCAGAACTCCCGGATTCCGTGCCCGGACAGCTCACGCCCGTAGCCCGACCGCTTGACCCCGCCGAACGGGAACGCCGGATGGGACGCGGTCATCCCGTTGACGTACACACTGCCCGCCTCCAGATCCCGTACGAAGCGGTCCACGTCGGCGTCGTCACGGGTCCAGACGTTGGAACTGAGCCCGAAGTCCGAGTCGTTGGCGATCAGCACCGCCTCGTCCAGGTCCGCCACCCGGTACAGCGTGGCGACGGGACCGAAGGCCTCCTCACGGTGGATGCGCATCCCGCGCGTCACGTCGGCCAGTACGGTCGGCGGGTAGTACCAGCCCGGGCCCTCGGGGCGTTCGCCACCGCACAGCACCGTCGCACCGCCCCGCTTCGCGTCGTCGACCAGCTCCACGACGTCGTTCAGGCCCTGCTCACTGGAGAGCGGCCCGACCTCGGTCTCCTCGTCCAGCGGGTCGCCGACCGTCAGCGCCCTCATGCCCGCGGTGAAGCGCTCCACGAACGCGTCGTACACGTCCGTGTGCACGATGAACCGCTTGGCGGCGATGCAGGACTGCCCGCAGTTCTGCGTACGCGCCGTCACGGCGACGTCGGCGGCCCGGTCCACGTCGGCGGACGGCATGACGACGAAGGGGTCGCTGCCGCCCAGCTCCAGCACCGTCTTCTTGATCATCTCCCCGGCGGTGGCGGCGACCGCGCGGCCGGCCGGCTCGCTGCCGGTGAGGGTGGCGGCCCGCACCCGCTCGTCGCGCAGGACGCCGTCGACGGCGCCGGAGCCGATGAGCAGGGTCTGGAAGCAGCCCTCGGGGAAGCCCGCCCGGTGGAACAGGTCCTCCAGGTACAGGGCGGTCTGCGGCACGTTCGAGGCGTGCTTGAGCAGCCCCACGTTGCCCGCCATGAGCGCGGGCGCCGCGAACCGGATCACCTGCCAGAGCGGGAAGTTCCACGGCATCACCGCGAGCACCGGGCCCAGCGGCCGGTAGCGGACCAGGGCCCGGGAGGCGCCGGAGTCCTTCACGTCGGACTCGGCGGGCTCCTCGTCGGCGAGCAGCCCGGCCGCGTGGTCGGCGTACCAGCGCATCGCCTTGGCGCACTTGGCGGCCTCCGCGCGGGCCTGCTTGACCGGCTTGCCCATCTCGGTCGTGATGACCTTGCCGATCTCCTCCTGGTCCCCCTCCAGGAGGTCGGCGGCCCGGTGCATGAGCCGGGCGCGCTCGTCGAGCGCCGTCGTCCGGTACGTGCGGAAGGTGGCCTCCGCGAGCTGGATCCGGCGCTCGATCTCCTCCTCGCCCATGGCCTCGTACGTCCTGAGCGTCTCGCCGTTCGCCGGATTCACCGTCGCGATGGGCATGACCGACCTCCTGGGTGCTGGCTCGTGCTTCGACCCTGGCGCGTGGCGCGGGGTGCCGCAACGCGGACGGGTCCGGTGCGGGCTCTTTCCGCACCGCGTCGCCTCTTGTCAGTGCGAGTGCTCAGCCAGCCGGTCGAGAAACGCGGCCTGTGCCTTTACGATCACCTCGCGGGCCCGGTCCACCGGGAACCACGCGACCCGGTCCAGCTCGGGGAACTCCTGGGTCCGGCCCGATCGCGGCGGCCACTCCATGCTGAAGGTGCCGGGTACGACCGTCGCCGGGTCGAGGTCGGCCTCGACGGCCCAGACCGTGACGACCTTCCCACCCGCCTGCCGCACCTCGCCCAGCGGGACGGCCGCACCGTCGGGCGGCGGCAGCCCCAGCTCCTCCTCGAACTCCCGCCGGGCCGCGCCCCAGGCCGGCTCCGCGGGGTCGTACTCGCCCTTGGGGACCGTCCACGCGCCGGCCTCCCGGCGGGCGTAGAACGGGCCGCCCATGTGCCCGAGGAGCACCTGGAGTTCCTCGCCGTGGCCGCGGCGGTGCAGCAGCAGGCCCGCGCTGCGCCTCACGGGGCGACCCCCGGGTGCGCGGCGAGCAGGGTGTCCACGGTGTCCGCGTCCTCGGGGCGCTTGTCCTCGCGGTAGCGGACCACGCGGGCGAAGCGGAGGGTGACGCCGGCCGGGTAGCGGGTGGAGCGCTGGAGGCCGTCGTAGGCGATCTCGACGACGAGTTCGGGGCGTACGGTCACGCCCCAGGGGTGTTCCTCGACGGCCAGCTGCCCGAGGCGCTCGGTCTGCCAGGCCAGCAGCGCGTCCGTCATGCCCTTGAAGGTCTTGCCGAGCATCGCGAAGGAGCCGTCGGCGGTGCGGGCGCCCAGGTGGAGGTTGGAGAGCCTGCCGGTGCGGCGGCCGTGGCCCCACTCGGCGGCCAGCACGACCAGGTCGAGGGTGTGGACGGGCTTGACCTTCAGCCAGGACGCGCCGCGGCGGCCCGCGCTGTAGCCGGCGTCGAGCCCCTTGACGACGACGCCCTCGTGGCCGCGCCGCAGCGTCTC
>NZ_JBHXNW010000070.1:36975-48053 GCF_042717365.1 Streptomyces sp. NPDC058534 | reverse complement strand
GCGTTTGCTTAACGTCTCGATGGCTCGGAGATGTCTATTAGAGCCAGGCCTTCATCGTGTCCCTGGTCGGCTCAGAGCTGCTTCAGGGCGGCGAAGAGCTGGTCGAGGCGGCCGAAGAGCCTGGAGCCCTCAAGGTGGTTGGTGTAGTTGCGCGACTCGATGATCAGCCCGTCGCGGACCCGCAGGACGTACACGCACGGCAGGACGAGGTCCTTGCCGTTGATGGTGCCGCGGTAGGTGAACTCGGCGACGACCACCTCGGGGTCGGTCGACTCGTGGATGACGACGTCCTCCGCGCGGTAGTCGCGCAGACCGGCCGCAGCGGACTTGCCGGGACCTTCGGCGAAGTGCTTGCGCAGGGATTCCCGGGTCAGCAGCGGGGTGTCGCCGACCGGCGCCATCGGGTGCTCCACGCGGGTCTCCTCGGCGTAGAGCGCGGCGAGCGCGTCGGCCTGGGAGGCGTCGCCCGCGACCAGCTTGGGGACACCGTCGATCACCCGGAGGAACACTTCGCGTGCGGTGGGCGTCTCGGACATGGGGTACCTCCACGAGGAAGAAGGAGAGAAGGAAGGAAGGGAGTTCAGATCCCGAGCCGGGACCGGGGGGCCCGCGTAGCCCCCGTGAGCTGGGCCCGCAGGTCGTCGACGAGGATCGCCGCCTCCACGGCCCCCTTCGCGGCCCCGAAGACGTGGTGGTCGGGCCGGACCAGCAGGGTCGTACCGTCGCAGGACTCCAGATACGGGAGGTACATGCCGTCAAGGTCGACCACCGCATCGGCGGCACCGTCGACATCGCCGACGCCGTCGCCATCGGACGGCGACACGAGACGGACCACATGAGCGCCGAGGCCCACCAGGAAGGCGAGCCGTTCCGCGCCGAGGGCGGCGAGCGGATCCTCGGTGGTGAGCAGGCCGAAGCCGCGCCCCACCACCTCGTCGAACAGGCCCGTACGGCCCTGGTACCGGACCCGGCCTTGCGGTACGACGTCACCCGCCGGCGGCTCGGTCACCCCGGTGAAGCGCTGGTAGAGCAGCCCGCGGGAGAGCGGCGGCGCCGGCTCGGACCGTGCGTTCGTACCTGACGAGGCCCTCGCGAGCATCGCGGCGTCCCGGTCGGCCGCGACGCCCGGATCGGACACGCAGATGACCTTGCCGAGCTTCACCGAGGAGCGGATCGACTCCTCCACCTGCTTCCGGCGCTCCGCCGTGTAGCTGTCGAGCACGGAGGCGTCGGCCAGGCCGCGCAGCACGAGGTCGAGCTTCCACGCCAGGTTGGCGACGTCCCGGATGCCCGAGCACATGCCCTGGCCCGCGAAGGGCGGCATGAGGTGTGCGGCGTCTCCGGCCAGCAGGACCCTGCCGACCCGCCACTGGTCCGCCCAGCGGGCCTGGAAGGTGTACGTGGCCGTGCGCAGCAGCGTCGCGTTGGCCGGGCTGACGTCGAAGGGGGCGAGCAGACGCCACGCCGTCTCGGGCCGTTCCAGTTCGGCGTTGCTCTCGCCGGGCAGGCGCATGAACTCCCAGCGGCGGTGGCCCGGGCCGCTGGCGACCAGGGTCGTCGGGCGGGCCGGGTCGCAGATCTGCGTGTTGCTGGGGGTGAAGGTGCGGGGCTCGGCGAGTTCGACGTCGCAGAGGAGCCAGTCGTAGGAGAAGCCGAGGTCGGTGACGGGGACGCCGAGCGCCTCGCGCACGAAGCTGCGGGCGCCGTCACAGCCGACCACCCAGCGGGCGGTGAGGGTGCGCGTCGCGCCGTCGAGGGCGGTGCTGGTCACCTCGACGTGGTCGCCGTCGTCGGCGAGCCCGACGACCTGCTCCCCGCGTCGGATGTCCACGCCGGGGAGGGTGGACAGTCGGGTGGCGAGGCGGGCTTCGAGGGTCGGCTGGTGCATGGTGTTGGCGTCGGGCCAGCCGTACGGGCCGACAGCCGCGAAGTCGATTTCGAGGAGGGCCTGCCCGGCCGCGTTCTGCCAGCGGTAGCCGTCGGCCGGTTCGGTGAACTCGCCGATCTGCGGGCCGATTCCGGTGCCGGCGATGAGCCGGGCGGTCTCACCGTCGAAGCTGGTGGCGCGCGGGAGGAGGTAGGGCCGCGCGCGCTGTTCGAGCACGGTCACCCGCAGGCCGCGCTGGGCGAGCAGGATGGCCAGCACCCCGCCGACCGGCCCGTATCCGACGACGACGACGTCGGTATCCGTGTCGGTGTCCGTGAGCATGCCGGCGATCCTCCGCAGCGTAGAAGAAAAGGGGAACAGGACAGGAAGAGGTGGCGCGGGTCAGCGTCCGTCGCGGGGCATCGCGCGGAGGCAGTCCATGACGGTCGCCTCGTCGACGTCACGGACCAGTTCCGCTCCGGCCGCTCCGTCCAGGACGAAGGCCAGTCCGGAGGTCGCCTTCTTGTCCCGTCGCATCAGTTCGACGAGTTCTCCGACGTCCACCGCTTCCGGCAGGCGGGTCGGCAGGCCGTAGTGGGCGACGACCTCCAGGTGTTCGGCGACACGTTCCCGGTCGATGCGCCCCAGCGCTCCCGCGAGCCGTCCGGCGAACACCGTTCCGACGGCGACGGCTTCGCCGTGCCGCAGCGCGAAGTCGGTCGCCCTTTCCAGGGCGTGCCCGAGCGTGTGGCCGTAGTTGAGGATGTGGCGCAGGCCGGTGTCGCGTTCGTCGGCGGCGACCACCTCGGCCTTGCGGGCCACACTGGCGGCGATCTGTTCGTGCAGCGGCAGCCGCCGCAGGTCTCCGGCGCCGATGAAGTGGCAGCGGGCGATCTCCCCGTAGCCGTTGAGCCGTTCGCGCGCAGGCAGGGTGTCGAGGTAGTCGGTGTCGCAGAGCACCGCTCTCGGCTGCCAGTAGGCGCCGACGAGGTTCTTGCCCGTGGGCAGGTTGACGCCCGTCTTGCCGCCGATGCTGGCGTCCACCTGTGCGAGGAGTGACGTCGGCAGATGGATGACCGGCGTGCCCCGGTGGTACAGGGACGCGGCGAGGCCGACCATGTCGGTGGTGGTGCCGCCGCCACAGGAGACGACGATGTCGTCCCTGGTCAGCCCGGCGTCGGCGAACGACCGACAGAGCCCCTCGACGGAGGCCAGGTTCTTGTGCTCCTCCCCGTCGGCGACCTCCACCATGTGGTGGGGGACACCGGGATCGGGCACGGCCTCGAGGCCGCGCGCGGTCACGACCACGGCCCGGCGCGCGTCGGTGGCGGCCACCTCGTCGGCGAGGAGCACGCGTACGCCCGGCCCGATGTGCACGGCGTAGGAGCGCTCGCCGAGCTCGACGTCGATCCGCCGTGACGTCGCGGCGGCACTCCGGGGCACGGCGCTCGGGGACGCGGCGCTCTGGGACACGGCGCTCAACCCGCCACGGCGGTGGGGGCGTTCTCCGCCAGCTGGCCAGCGATCAGGGAGACGACCTCCGCGGCGCGGTCGGCGAGGAAGAAGTGGCCGCCGGGGAAGACATGGACGTCCGTCTCGCCGGTGGTGTACTCGCGCCACAGATCCGCCTCCGCCGGCGCGACCCGCGGGTCGTCGTCACCGGTCAGCACGGTGACGGGACAGCTCAGCAGTGCGCCGGACGCCAACTGGTAGGTCTCGACGGCACGGTAGTCGCTACGGATCGACGGCATGATCATGTCGAGGACGTCGGGGTCGTTCAGCATGGACTCGTCCGTGCCGTGCAGGGCCTTGAGTTCGTCCAGGATGCCCGCGTCCGAGCGCAGCCGCATGTCCTCCTCGCGGCGGCAGGAGGGAGCGCGCCGGCCGGACAGGAAGAGACGTACTGGGTCGGGCAGCCCCGCGCTCCGCATCCGCAGGGCCAGTTCGTGGGCGAGGATCGCGCCCATGCTGTGGCCGAAGAGGGCGATCGGCCCGTCCATGAACCGCTGGAGCTCGTCGAAGATGCGGTCCGCCAGCTCCGTCAGGGACTCGATGCCCGGCTCGGCGAGGCGGTCCTGGCGACCGGGGTACTGGATCGCGAGCACCTCGACGGCGGGCGACAGCGCCTTGGAGACCGGGAAGTAGAAGGTCGACGAGCCGCCCGCGTGCGGCAGGCACACCAGACGCATCGGGCTGTCGGGCGCCGAATGGTAGCGGCGAACCCACAGATCCTCGCGTATGGACGCTTGCGTCATGACCGACGACTCTCCTTTTTCGACAGGCGGGGAACGGACCGTGAATCGGGCGCTGAATTCGGGTGGTCCGCCCGTGCCCGGACGTTCTTCTGGCGACGTTCGGACATTAGCGAGCGCGTTGTCCGCTCGGTATCCCTCAGCCTGACAGTCCCACCGGGCGGGGCAGGACATCACTGTCAACCTGTGCGATGTCAAACGCGCGGCGCGGCGCGCAGGATTGCGCGTACGTGCGTATGCGGCACAGGCGGCTTGGCGCGCTCTTCGTCGCACTGCGCTATTCCGATACAAGAGGTGGCCCTTGAGCGCAATTCTTCTTCTGAATGGTCCCAATCTCGGCATTCTCGGTGAACGCGAACCTGAGGTGTACGGCACGGACACCCTGGCGGACATCGCGGCCGCCGTTGGCGACGAGCTTGCGGAGCGCGGCTGGAAGGTCCATTCGGTGCAGCACGATTCCGAGGGCGACCTGGTCCGGGCGGTGCACGAGCACCGGGCGAGCACCGTGGGCGCCATCGTCAATCCGGGTGCCCTGATGATCGCCGGCTGGAGTCTGCGTGACGCGCTCGCCGCGTACCCACAGCCGTGGATCGAGGTGCACCTCAGCAACGTGTGGGCGCGCGAACAGTTCCGCCACGAGTCGGTGATCGCGCCGCTGGCCGCCGGTGTGGTGGTCGGTCTCGGCGCGTATGGCTACCGGCTGGCCGCCAGGGCGCTGATGCACCTGACACCCGTGCCCGTACAGCACACCGCGCACCCCGGTCATACCGCACCCACCCCGTACATGGAGCGGAGCTCATGAACCACGAGCCGTTCACCGCACTGGCCGAGGACCTCGCCGGCGAGGTCGTCCTGCCCGGCGACGCGTCGTACGAAGAGCTCCGCCACGTGTTCTCACGCAAGGGCGAGCCGGCGGCCATCGTGCGCTGCCACGACACGGACGACGTCCGCAGGGCGATCCTGTTCGCGCGCGAACGGGATCTCGAGGTCTCGGTCCGCAGCGGCAGGCACAGCCTGGCCGGTTTCGGCACCAGCCGGGGCGGTCTCGTCATCGACCTGTCGCCAATGAACGCGGTCGAGCTCCTCGACGCCGAGCGGCACCGGGTGCGCGTCGCCCCGGGCGCGGTGTGGAGCGAGGTCGCCGCGTTCCTTGCAGGGCACGGCCTGGCGTTCTCCTCGGGGGACACGGCGTCGGTGGGTGTCGGCGGGCTGCTGCTCGGCGGCGGCATCGGCTGGACGGCCCGCGCCGACGGCCTGGCCCTCGACAACATGACCGCCACCGAGCTGGTCACCGCCGACGGGCGCGTCCTGCGGGCGAGCGCCGAGGAGAACCCGGAGCTGTTCTGGGCGCTGCGCGGCGGCGGCGGCAACTTCGGGATCGTGACGTCCTTCGAGATCACCGCGCGCCCGCTGGCCCGCGTCCAGTACGGCAAGGCCGTCTACCCCGGCGCCGAGGCCGCGCAGGTGCTCAAGGGCTGGGCGCGGCACATGCGGGTCGCGCCCGACGCGCTGATGTCCCATGTGACGCTGTTCCCCACGCGCGGCGACGCCCCGGCCCCGATCACGGTGATCTTCTGTTACGCGGGGGAGGACGGCGACGAGGCGATCGCACCGCTCCTCGCGCTCGGCACCGTCGAGAGCAAGACCGTCGACCTCGTGCCGGTCCCGCAGGTGCTTGCGCCGTCCGGCGGGCTGCCCCCGGGCTGGGAGCCGACGGTGCGCAGCCGGTTCGTTCCCGAGTGCGGCGACGCGTTGGTCGACGCGGCCCTTGAGGGGGCGCGTGCCTTCCGCACGCTGTTCCTCGAGTTCCGCAGTCTCGGTGGCGCCGTGAACCGTGTGCCGGAGGATGCCACGGCCTTCGCGCACCGGGGCTCCGAGGTGCTGATGAACACGATCAACATGGGGACACGGGAGGAGAACCTCGCGGCCGCTCCGGCGCTCGCCGCGTTCTGGGAGTCGCTCGCCCCGTACGTACGGGGTGCGTACAGCAACTTCCTCAGCGAGGCGGACGAGGAGGACATGGCCGCCGCGTATCCGCCGGCGACGTACACGCGGCTGCGGGCCGTGAAGCGCGCCTACGACCCGGAGAACGTCTTCTCGCGCAATCCCAACGTGAAGCCCGCTCCCGCCGCACGGGCCTGACCGGGTGAGGGTCCGGTCGGCGAGGGGGCGTGACGCCATGTCATATTCCGTCGCCGGCCGCGCCGTCGACGTCCAGGAGGCTCCATTCCCGGGCGAGTTCGACGCGCGAGCACACGCCGACCTTGCGGAAGATCTTGCGCAGGTGGAAGGCGACGGTGTGCCGGGACAGGAACAGCTGGTCGGCGGCCTGGCCGTTGGTGAATCCCTGTGCGGCGAGCTTGGCGACGGCGTACTCGGTGTCCGTCAGGCTCCGCACGCCGCTGCGCGGCCGGCCGGGGTCGCGGGGGTTCGGGTTGGCGTTGATCGAGCGCAGCCTGCTCCTGATGCGCGAGGAGTCCCGCAGGGAGCCCGCGTCGAGGTAGATCCGCATGGCCTCCTCGTACGTCGCCGCGGCCTCGGAGCGGCCGGCTTCCGTACGGGCGAGGACGACCGCAAGGTCTTCGAGCGCCGAGGCCCGGGCCCAGGGATCGACGTGCAGTTCCGCGGCCTTGCGCAGTTTGGCGACGTCGTCCTCCAGGAGTCCGGCGGCGTGCAGCGCGGCCGAGGCGACCGAGTGCACCCCGGGGTTGCGCTCCGCGAGCCGGGTGGCCGTGCGGACGCCTTCGGCGGCGAGCGCCGTGTCGCCCGCGCTCAGCACGAGGCGTACGAGCCAGGGGGCGGCGGCCGGTTCGGCGATGAACAGCTGGCGGGTGATCGATCCCGAGAGGAGGAGTTCGGCGGCGAGCCGCGCGGTCTTCTCCCGGCCCCGGTCGGCCTCGGCGACCTGGACCACGGCCCATGCCGACTGTCCCGCAGGCAGCATCTCGCGGCCGAACACGGCGTCTTCCTGGAGCTGGCGTGCGTAGCGGATCGCGGTCGCCAGCTCTCCTTGGCGCAGCGCGGCCGAGGCGAGGACGAAGTGGCCCACCGGGATCCACGCCCGCAGGCCGGCGTCCTCCGCGGCGCCCAGACCGGCCCTGGCGAGCTCCACGGCCTTCGCGAGGTCCCCGGAGGCCGCGGTCACCTGCGCCCTGACCAGCACGGAGACGGCGAACTTCCGCCCGCCCTCCCCCACGGCGCCGACGGCGTCGAGGGTCTCCCACGCCTGGTCGAACCCGCGTATCTGGGAAAGGAGCAGCGCCAGCTTCATATGGGCGTGGAACGCGCACTCGTCGGTGGGCGCGTCGCACTCGATGCGTGTGGCGTTGCCCGCGAGGGTGATGCCGTCCTCGAGCCGGCCGTCGCGCCAGGCCTCGTCGGACAGGGTCAGCAGGCGCGCCGTGTCACATGCCCCCGACGCGCAGGGCGAAGGAAACGCGGCGCATCGGTCGATCACTGCGGTTGCTTCCATGAAACGATCAGAGCCCACTTCTCGGTCGAGCCTTTCAACTGGCGTCGGCCCACGGCCCGTCGAGGCCGGGCTCGCCGGGGGCCGCGTATTTCAACGGCAGGGTTCCCGAAGCGCGGTAGCACCCTCGGATCAAGTCGGCTGCCTGGCGCACGGGGTCGGGGTGCGATCCCTCCCGGAGGAACAGGAGGAGATCGACGCGGTCTGCCGTCTGCGCACGGACCACGACGTGTTCCAGGCTGTCCTCCTGTGTGGCGTGCGCCCACAGGCTGTCGGCCAGTTCGTTCGCGTCGTCCGGTCCGACGACCACCCCGGGCAGGGCGATCAGGGCGGCGTAGACGGCATGCACGGCGTCAGCCCCAGGACAGGTCGTTCTGAGTCTGAACGACCGTGACGCCCATGTCGCTCGCGGCCCGAACCCGCTCACCCGGCGTCCCCGCGCTCGGCTGAGCGGCGAGGAGTGCGGTGAGGGCGGCGACGCAGGCGGCGACGGAGAGGGCGAAACGAGGCAAGAAGGCCATGAGGGAAACCCTTACTCAAGTGAAGGTAATAAGCTTGCAAATTGCTAAGCCGTGTCCCGGCGGTTCGCGCCGCTCGGCCCGAGACCCACTCTGAACGCCACCGGGCGCCTAGGGAAGCCGCATCGGGCGACATCATCAGGTCTGACAGCTTGCTGCCGGACGGCAACCCCGCCCCACCCGGCACATACCACCTGACCTTGAATCATTCAGTCCCTACTGCCATGATCCTCAGCGCAGGAGACCCCCTCAGGGGGCTTCACAGTCAAGGGGGAAACACCAGGGTGCTCGAGACACTTGGGTTGTCCGTGGAGGCCGGCTCCGTCTACCGGGTCATGCTTGAACAGCCCGACTCGGGCGTCGCGGAGTTGTCAGTTGCAACGTTACTGACGGAAAATCAAGTACGGGCCGCTCTGGACGAACTCGGTGAGCTGATGCTCGTCCGCATGTCCCGTGACCACCCCGGCGATCTGCGCGCCGTCAGCCCGCAGATCGGCCTCGCGAACATACTCCGCCAACAGGAGGCGGAGCTGGCCCGAAGACAGGCGGAGCTGGCGGCCTCGCGCGCCGTCGTCACCGAGCTTTTCGCAGCTCACGCCGAGGGCGACCGGACACAGGGAGCCCACGGGGAACGGCTCCTCGGCCTGGACGCGATCCAGAGCCGCCTCGAGATCATGGGCCGCACCATGACCGAGGAGTGCATGGGCGTGCACCCCGGCCGCGCCCAGCGCGCCGAGGATCTGCTCGCCAGCCGGCAGCCCAACGCCGAGGCGCTGGCCCGCGGGGTCACCTTCCGCACGCTTTACCAGGACTGCGTACGCAACGACGCCGCCACCGTCGAGCACGCCGACTGGCTTGTGGAGCACGGCGGCGAGGTCCGTACGGCCCCGGTGATACCGCAGCGCATGGTCATCACCGACCGCAGCCATGCCCTGCTCCCGCTCGACCCGTCGGACAGCCGCAAGGGCGCGCTCTATGTCACGGAACCCGGCATAGTCGTCTCCCTGGTGACCCTGTTCGAGCAGTCCTGGTCGCTCGCGGAGCCCCTCGGCGCGTGCGTCCGCCGCGACCCCGAGACGGGCCTCAACCCGGCCGAGCGCCAGCTGCTGCGCCTGTTGGCGTCCGGTCTGACCGACGAGGCCGCGGGCCAGCGCCTCGGGATCTCGGTCCGCACAGTCCGCCGGCAGATGGCGTCCATCATGCAACGCCTCGGTGCGACCAGCCGGTTCGAAGCCGGCCTCAAGGCGGCTCAGCGCTCCTGGCTGTAACAGCCGCCCGGGTGAACGGCGCCCCCTCATCGCCGGCTCCCCCAGGAACGCGACGAGGTCACAGCCGACGGCTGTGACCTCGTCACCGCACTGAGCAGACTAGTTCCGACTCTCGAACTCCAGCAGGGAGTTGCCGTCCGGACCCAGCGACGTCACCGAGACGAACCGTAGGCCGGCGTCCTCTCCGAGCGCCTCGAACTCCGCGGCGGTGCGTTCCTGACCGCCGACCATGATCAGCATGCAGAGGTCGCGCTGCGTGCTGACGAACGGCGTCGGGTGCCCCTTCGAGATTGATGACCTGGTCCACGACGAGCACTATGCCGGAGCCACCGGCCGCCTCGGCGCAGCCCCGCAGGATCTTCGCCGCCTCGCCGGTCGGCCAGTTGGGGAGGGCGTGCACGAGGAGGTACGTGTCGGCGCCGGCCGGCAGGGGCTCGAAGAAACTGCAGCGACCTCGCCAACTACGTCATGCACGCGACAGCCGCAGACCGCGAACGAGGAGTGCCCACTAAATCATCGACGGCCGCCTCACGTGGGGCCCCCGACCTCAAAACCAGGTCACTACTGAGGTTTTCGGCCCAGGGTGACGGTGATCTCGCTGGTGGGTGTATCCCTGGGGGATGCGGTATCCCGATGGGGGTGGCCTGACCGCGAAGCAGCGGGCCCGTCGGGAGCAAGGGCGGTTCGAGGCTGCCGAGTTATTTGCGCAAGGGTTGTCGCCGCCGCAGGTCGCGCGGCGGTTGCGGTCTCGCGGAAGTCCGCCTATGCCTGGTATGCCCGCTGGCGGGACGGCGGTGTGGACGAACTGCGGTCCAAGGGACCGTCCGGGCTTCCGTCGCGGATGAAGCCGGAGTGGCGGGCCTGGCTGGCGGCCGAGCTGGAGAAGGGGCCGGCCGCGCACGGCTGGAGCGAGGATCAGCGCTGGACGCTGGCCCGGGTGGCCATCGTGATCGCCCGGCACTTCCACGTGCGTTTCAGCCCGGCACAGACCTGGCGCATCCTGCGGCAGATGGGCTTTTCGGTGCAGGTGCCGGTGCGGCGGGCTGCCGAACGCGACGAGGAGGCCGTGACCACGTGGATCAAGGAGAAGTGGCCGCGGGTGGAAAGACGGTGAGGGACCAGGACGCCTGGCTGTGTTTCGCGGACGAGGCAGGGCAGCTGCTGCGGCCTCCGAAGGCGTGCACCTGGTCCCGCCGCGGCCGTCCGCCGCTGGTCCCGGTGAGGGCGGCCGGTTCTGGCCGCGTCTCTCTGGCGGGCCTGGTCTGCCGCAAGGCCGGTCAGCGCACCCGGCTGGTGTTTCGGATGCTGGTCCACCACGGTCGCAACGGTGAGAAGAAGGGTTTTCGGGAGCGGGACTTCGCCGCGTTACTGGATGCCGCACACCAGCAGCTCGGCGGCTACATCGTGCTGGTGTGGGACAACTACAGCCATCACGTCGACGCCACCATGCGCGAGCTGATCGGGAAACGGCCATGGCTGACGGTCTTCCGCTTCCCCCCTACCGTCCAGATCTCAACCCGGCCTGCTTGACGGGTTCATCGCCGAGACAGGACTGATCACGAGGCCGCCATGACGTCACCCCGAACAGAAAGCCTCAGTAGCGGCGCGGGCTCGCCACACGCTCGCAAGGACAGAATAAACCCCCACCGGGGTGCCGGGGCGGCGGTCTTCGCCGGCGGTAATTTGGCCGCACCGCGGCCCGAA
>NZ_JBHXNW010000070.1:0-36965 GCF_042717365.1 Streptomyces sp. NPDC058534 | reverse complement strand
AGCCCCCAAACATACTCCCACTCTCGGGCCGACCGCTCCCCACCGTCTCTATAGCCCAAAATACCCCCCACCCGGTCACAGGGGGGGGCGTTCTTCGCCGTCGTAAGATGCGCAGCTCCGCTCCGGAACAGATCGCGTGCGACCATGCTCGCAGGCGCGTCTTGCGCCCCGTCGCGCGCGAGCACCCTACCCCCCGCGCGCGAGATGCAGGGGGCAGGGCGCTCGTTCACATCAGGTCAAGAACCGGCAAGTTGGCGCAGCACGTACTGCGACGTGCTTCCACTGCCCGGTAGTTCTGCAGGATTTCGAGGACGATGGCGTTCTGGCATTGATCCCCGCATAAGATCGCCGCAATGCCCGTGGTTTCCGGGGGTGGAGGGCAGACCTGGCCGAGTTTTCCTACCGCCAACGCAGCACCTCGACACGCGCGGCACGGCGAGTCAACGTGCTCCGTCGGCGGTTGCCCCGTATTCCCCAGGGGCGAGCGAGACCATGCGGAAGCGGCGGATCGTCACCGTCACCACCGCGACCGCCCACGACAACCACTACCTCGCGGTCTTCCCCACCGAGCCACCTGCACGTGGTCACCGCCAGCCGAGCGGTCATCGCCTGCCTGCGACAGGTAGGCCGCCGCACGGCGAAGGACTTCGTTCTCCTGCTCCAGCAGACGGACCCGCTTCTTCAGCTCACGGTTCTCCGCCGACTCGGACCTGGTGACACCGGGCTTCTCGCCGTCCTCCACGGCGGCCTGGCGCAGCCACTTGGACAGCGTTATCAGCTTGCCGCGTTCATCAACCTGCGGGTCCTCAACCCCGAGCACGAGCACTGGCGGCGCGGCATCGAGGCCGCCGTCATCTACGCCCGCGAGCACGGCGACCTCAAGGTCCCGTTCACGTACCGGGTGCCCGGCGGCGAGGACCAGGCGGTGGAGGCCGAGGGGTGGCCGGCCTCGCTCGCCAACTTCCCGCTCGGGCAGTGGATCGCGGACGCCCGGCGCTTCTACGCCCGCGGCGACATAGACGAGGACCGCGTCGCCCAGCTGGAGAAGCTGGGCATGGTGTGGTCGCACTTCGACGTCGCGTGGGAGGAAGGTCTCGCGGCGGCGCGCGGGTGGGCGGCCGAGGGGGGCCACCTGCTGGCTCGGCTGGGACAACCTGACGACCGTGCAGCAGTGGATGTGCGAGCAGGTCCTCGGGATCGAGCCCGCGGCCGAGGACGAGAAGCCACAGCCGCGCCGTACGCAGGCCGACAAGTGGGCGATGAACTACGAGGCCGCCAAGCAGTTCTTCGAGCGCGAGGGGCACCTGCGGGTCCCGAGGAAGCACATCGAACGGATCGTCGGCGAGGACCAGGAGGAGCGGGAGCTCCGGCTCGGGGCGTGGATCGGGAACCAGCGCAGCCGGGCCGCGACGTTGTCCCCGGAGCGCGTGGAGCAGCTGTCCGCTATCGGCATGCGCTGGACATAGCCACAGCAGTCCCGGTCGCAGAGGGGCCGGGCAGGTCGGGTCGTCCGCACTCAGAGGGCGGTATGAGAGTGCATAGGGGTTTTGTCGTCACCTGAACGTGTGGCGGTGCGGCATCCCGGCCGGCCGGCGGCCATGGGCATGCTGGGCTGGGCACCGTGAGCGAGCGCAAGCCCTATAAGACCGACGTGAGCGACGAGCAGTGGGCGCTGGTCGAGCCTGTGATCGCCGCGTGGAAGGCCGCGCATCCCTCGGTCAGCGGCCATCAGGGTCGGTACGAGATGCGGGAGATCGTCAACGCGCTGCTCTACCAGGGTCGGACCGGTTGCCAGTGGGAGCTGCTCCCGCACGACTTTCCGCCGCCCGGCGCGGTGAAGTACTACTTCTACACCTGGCGTGACGACGGCATCGACCAGACCATTCACGACCTGCTGCGCTGGCAGGTGCGGGAGATGGCGCGTCGGAAGGCGGACCCGAGCCTGGTGGTGCTCGACACCCAGAGCGGGCACGCGGCGGCCGGAGTGCCCGCTGAGTCGACGGGGCGCGATGCGGCAAAAGAAAGTACCGGGCCGCAAGCGCGGCCTGGCCGTTGACGTTCTGGGGCTGGTGATCGCGGTGGCCGTGGCGGCCGCGTCGGCGCACGAGAACGCCGTCGGGATCGCGCTGCTGGACAAGGTCGCCGCCGACACCGACGCCGTGGAGAAGGCCCTGGTCGACCAGGGCTTCAAGAACGCCGTCGTCGCGCACGGGGAGAAGGTGGGCATCGAGGTGGAGGTCGTGGAGCGCAATCCCGCGCAGACCGGGTTCGTTCCCCAGGCCAAGCGGTGGGTCGTGGAACGCGCCTATGGGATCTTGATGCTGCACCGCAGGCTGGTGCGCGACTACGAGCATCTGCCCCGCAGTTCGGAGTCGCGGGTGTACTGGGCGATGACCGCGGTGATACTGCGCCGGTTGACCGCGGCGACCGTGCCCGCCTGGCGCACCGCGTGACCGGCGGGGAGCTGACGCTCGGCGCGGTGCTGGCACGGCTGGAGGAGCGGGAACGCGAGATCACTGCGCAGGCCGAGACCACGCGGGAACAGATCACGCGGCTGACCGCACAACTCGACGAACTCGGCCGGGCCGCCGAAGAAGTCCGGATCACCCGCAAGACACTGCTGGGGCTGCCCGACCCGCAACCGCCCTCGCCGCCGGCACCGAGACTGCCGGACCATTTGGCCTACCAGCAGATCATGGCGGTGTTCACCGCGGCCGACCATCCGCTGCGTGCGCGGCACGTGTGCGAGGCGATGGACGTGGCGGTCGCGCCCAACAACATCAACAACGTCCGCCTCAAGCTCAAGCGGCTGACCGGCCGCGGGATCCTGGCCGAGACCGAGCCATGCTTGTTCACCCAGCCTCGGCCGTAGTCGACCGACGTCGCCACGACCTGCCCGCTTGCCCCGCACGAAACGAAGAATCGGGCATCAGGTCTCATACCGCCCTCTTACAGAGCTGCTTACCTTGCGCCTGCCGAAAAACTCATCCGTCCTGGTGGGGTCGAGCGCGGGCGCTTGGGCGGGTGCTCTGGGCACCTGGCGAGTGCCCCGGCAGGATGATCTGTCGTGCTGCTTCGACTTGCCTGTCTGGGTGTGGCGAACGTGTTCGCCCTGCTGCGGCTGCGACACCGGTGAGCAACCAGGACAAGGACGCGGAGATCCTCGCGCTGCGTCATCAGATCACCGTGCTGGAACGCCAGCTCGGCCGGGATCGGGTGCGGTTCGCCCCGAGTGACCGAGTGTTCCTGGCCGCGCTACTGCACCGGCTCCCGCGCGGTGTGCTGCGCCGGGCCACTTGGTGAGTCCGTACCTGCTCCTGCATCTTCCCCCATGCCCACCGCGCTGGACCAACTGGCTAGCGGCGCTCGTTCGCCACACGCTCGCAAGGACAGAAGAACCCCGCACCTGGTACCAGGTGCGGGGTTCTTCTGTCGTCGTAGGATGCGCAGCTCCGCTCCGGGAACAGATCGCGTGCGATCATGCCCGCAGGCGCTTCCGCCCCGTCGCGCGCGAGCGCCCTGCCCCCGCGCGCGAGATGCAGGGGCGCTCGTTCACATCAGGTCAAGAACCGACAAGTTCGCGCAGCACGTACTGCAGGATGCCGCCGTTGCGGTAGTAGTCCGCCTCACCGGGGGTGTCGATGCGGACGACAGCGTCGAACTCGACGCCGGTGTCGGTGGTGACCTTGACCGTGCGCGGGGTCGTGCCGTCGTTCAGCTCGGTGACGCCGGAGACGGAGAAGGACTCCTCGCCGGTCAGGCCGAGGGAGGCCGCGGACTGGCCCTCCGGGAACTGGAGCGGCAGGACGCCCATGCCGATGAGGTTCGAGCGGTGGATGCGCTCGTACGACTCGGCGACGACGGCCTTGACGCCGAGGAGCGCGGTGCCCTTGGCGGCCCAGTCGCGGGACGAGCCCGAGCCGTACTCCTTGCCCGCCAGGACGACGAGCGGGATGTTCTGCTCGATGTAGTTGCGGGAGGCGTCGTAGATGAACGACACCGGCCCGTCAGCCTGGGTGAAGTCGCGGGTGTAGCCGCCCTCGGTGCCCGGCGCGATCTGGTTGCGCAGGCGGATGTTGGCGAAGGTGCCGCGGATCATGATCTCGTGGTTGCCGCGGCGCGAGCCGTAGCTGTTGAAGTCGCGGCGTTCGACGCCGTGCTCCGTGAGGTACTTGCCGGCCGGGGTGTCGGCCTTGATGGCGCCGGCCGGGGAGATGTGGTCGGTGGTGACCGAGTCGCCCAGCTTGGCGAGCACGCGGGCGCCGGAGATGTCCTCGACCGGGGCCGGCTCCATGCCCATGCCCTCGAAGTACGGGGGCTTGCGGACGTAGGTGGACTCGCCGTCCCACTCGAAGGTGTCGCCGGTCGGGATCGGCAGCGCCTGCCACTGGGCGTCGCCCGCGAAGACGTCGCTGTAGGACTTGGAGAACATGTCCTCGCCGATGGAGTTGGCGACGACGTCGTTGACCTCGGCCTCGGAGGGCCAGATGTCCTTGAGGAAGACCGGGTTGCCGTCCTGGTCGGCGCCCAGGGCGTCCTTGGTGATGTCGACCTTCATGGAGCCGGCGAGGGCGTAGGCGACGACCAGCGGCGGGGACGCCAGGTAGTTCATCTTGACGTCGGGGTTGATCCGGCCCTCGAAGTTGCGGTTGCCGGAGAGCACCGAGGTGACGGCGAGGTCGTGGTCGTTGACGGCCTTGGAGACCTCGTCCGGCAGCGGGCCGGAGTTGCCGATGCAGGTGGTGCAGCCGTAGCCGACGAGGTTGAAGCCGACCTTGTCGAGGTACGGGGTCAGGCCCGACTTCTCGAAGTAGTCGGTGACGACCTTGGAGCCCGGGGCGAGGGTGGTCTTGACCCACGGCTTGCGGGTCAGGCCCTTCTCGACCGCCTTCTTGGCCACCAGGGCGGCGGCGACCATGACGTACGGGTTGGAGGTGTTGGTGCAGGAGGTGATGGCGGCCACCGTCACGGCACCGTGGTCCAGCTCGTAGGTGGTGCCGTCGGGGGCGGTGACCTGGACCGGGTTGGACGGGGCGCCGTTCGGGGTGACGGCCGGGGCGTCGGAGGCCGGGAAGGACTCGACGCCCGCCTCGTCCACGCTGTCCACGTAGTTGCGGACGTCCAGCTTGAACTGCTGGGCTGCGTTCGCGAGGACGATGCGGTCCTGCGGGCGCTTCGGGCCGGCGATGGAGGGCACGACCGTCGCCAGGTCGAGCTCCAGCTTCTCGGAGAAGTCGGGCTCGGCCTTCGGGTCCAGCCAGAGGCCCTGCTGCTTGGCGTAGGCCTCGACGAGCGCGACCTGCTGGTCGCTGCGGCCGGTCAGGCGCATGTAGTTCAGCGTCTCGTCGTCGATCGGGAAGATCGCGGCGGTGGAGCCGAACTCCGGCGACATGTTGCCGATGGTGGCGCGGTTGGCGAGACTCGTGGCCGCCACACCCTCGCCGTAGAACTCGACGAACTTGCCGACGACGCCGTGCTTGCGGAGCATCTCGGTGATGGTCAGCACGAGGTCGGTGGCGGTGGTGCCCGGCTGCAGCTCACCGGTGAGCTTGAAGCCGACGACGCGCGGGATCAGCATGGAGACCGGCTGGCCGAGCATCGCGGCCTCGGCCTCGATGCCGCCGACGCCCCAGCCGAGGACGCCGAGGCCGTTGACCATGGTGGTGTGCGAGTCGGTGCCGACCAGGGTGTCGGGGTAGGCCTTGCCGTCGCGGGTCATGACGACGCGGGCCAGGTGCTCGATGTTCACCTGGTGGACGATGCCGGTGCCGGGCGGGACCACCTTGAACTCGTCGAAGGCGGTCTGGCCCCAGCGCAGGAACTGGTAGCGCTCCTTGTTGCGGCCGTACTCCAGGTCGACGTTCTGCTTGAAGGCGTCGTTGGTGCCGAACTTGTCGGCGATCACGGAGTGGTCGATGACCAGCTCGGCCGGGGCCAGCGGGTTGATCTTCGCCGCGTCACCGCCCAGCTCCTTGACGGCCTCGCGCATGGTGGCGAGGTCCACGACACAGGGCACGCCGGTGAAGTCCTGCATGATCACGCGGGCCGGCGTGAACTGGATCTCCTGCGACGGCTGGGCCTGCGAGTCCCAGCCGCCGAGGGCACGGATGTGGTCGGCGGTGATGTTCGCGCCGTCCTCGGTGCGGAGCAGGTTCTCCAGCAGCACCTTCAGGCTGTAGGGAAGGCGCGCGGAGCCCTCGACCTTGTCCAGCCGGAAGATCTCGTACGACTCGTCGCCCACCCGCAGCGTGCTGCGGGCGTCGAAGCTGTTCGCCGACACGACAGTCTCCTTCATTCATGTGCGCGTACCACCGCATCCTGCCGCCACGCCGCCCTGGCTTATCCGCTGAGGTAGGGCTAAGTTAGGTAAGCCTTACCACCAGGCCCGATAGCGGCGTGCGACTGCGGTGCGCCTCGGCAGATATCTCGATGTCGAGATAACTCTAGTACATGGGGGCGGCCCGGTCATGCCCGGGCGCTGTGTGGCGTGCGCCCCACCGTGTACCCACCCGGGTGACCCGTGCGGCCATCACTACGCCGAACGGGGGTATCCGATGCGAGCCGGACAGCCCCGGCACTACTCGGACGGAGGCACGATGCCCCTCACATTCCGCAAGAGTTTCCGAATCCTCCCCGGAGTGCGCCTGAACATCAACAAGCGTTCGTGGTCCATCACCACCGGCGGCAAGAACGGCCCGCGCCACACCCGCAGCAGCACGGGACGTCGTACGACATCGATGGATTTGCCCGGACCTTTCGGATGGCGCCGCACCACCACGAGCAAGCGCCGCTGAGGCACGCTTGACGTCGCGTCACCCGAACGGACCCCCCGAGAGGCGCCATCTCATATCTGAGATAGCCTCAACCTCATGGCAGACGACTACCTCGTACGCATCGGCAGGCTCATCCGTGACGCCCGGCAGCACCGCGGCTGGACCCAGTCACAGCTTGCGGAGGCGCTCAACACCAGTCAGAGCGCCGTCAACCGCATCGAGCGCGGCAACCAGAACATCAGCCTTGAGATGATCGCCCGTATCGGCGAAGCGCTGGACAGCGAAATCGTCTCCCTGGGCTACGCGGGTCCGATGCACCTGCGCGTGGTCGGCGGCCGACGCCTCTCGGGCGCCATCGACGTCAAGACCAGCAAGAACGCCTGCGTGGCCCTGCTGTGTGCCTCGCTGCTCAACAAGGGGCGCACGGTGTTGCGCCGGGTGGCCCGCATCGAGGAGGTCTACCGCCTCCTGGAGGTGCTCAACTCCATCGGCGTGCGCACCCGCTGGATCAACGACGGCACCGACCTGGAGATCGTGCCGCCGGCCGAGCTGGACATGGAGGCCATCGACGCCGAGGCGGCGGTGCGCACCCGCTCGATCATCATGTTCCTCGGCCCGCTGCTGCACCGCATGGACCGCTTCCGGCTGCCCTACGCCGGCGGCTGCGACCTCGGCACCCGGACCATCGAGCCGCACATGATCGCGCTGCGCCGGTTCGGCCTGGACGTCGCGGCGACCGAGGGCCACTACCACGCGGTGGTCGACCGTCAGGTGCGCCCGGACCGCCCGATCGTGCTGACCGAGCGGGGCGACACGGTCACCGAGAACGCCCTCCTCGCCGCCGCCCGGCACAACGGCGTCACCGTCATCCGCAACGCGTCCTCGAACTACATGGTCCAGGACCTCTGCTTCTTCCTGGAGGCCCTGGGCGTCCGCGTCGAGGGCATCGGCACCACCACCCTCACCGTGCACGGCATGCCGGTCATCGACGCCGACGTGGACTACTGCCCCTCCGAGGACCCGGTCGAGGCGATGAGCCTGCTGGCCGCCGCGGTGGTCACGGAGTCCGAGCTGACGGTCCGCCGGGTCCCGATCGAGTTCCTGGAGATCGAGCTGGCGGTCCTGGAGGAGATGGGCCTCGACCACGACCGCACGCCCGAGTACTTCGCGGACAACGGCCGTACGCGGCTGGTGGACCTGACCGTCCGCCCCTCCAAACTGGAGGCGCCGATCGACAAGATCCACCCCATGCCCTTCCCGGGCCTGAACATCGACAACGTCCCGTTCTTCGCGGCCATCGCCGCCTCCGCGCAGGGCCAGACCCTCATCCACGACTGGGTCTACGACAACCGCGCCATCTACCTGACCGACCTGAACCGCCTCGGCGGCCGCCTCCAGCTCCTGGACCCCCACCGCGTCCTGGTCGAGGGCCCCACCCGCTGGCGCGCCGCCGAGATGATGTGCCCGCCCGCCCTGCGCCCCGCCGTGGTCGTCCTGCTCGCGATGATGGCCGCGGAGGGCACGTCGGTGCTGCGCAACGTGTACGTCATCAACCGCGGCTACGAGGACCTGGCGGAGCGGCTGAACTCGATCGGGGCGCAGATCGACATCTTCCGGGACATCTGAGAGTTCCACGTCGCCGGCGTCCGCGAAAACGGGCACCGGCTCAGCCTGACGCTTTCCGCCAGGCACCGCTCAGGCTGTCGCGAGACCTCTGGCCAGGTCAGGACCATCCCCACTCACCGCCCCGCCTGTGGACCCGGAGCGTCAGACGAGCGTCATGACCGACAACCCCGCCCGGCCTGAGGTCCCCCGCGCGGGGTGCGACGCAGGCGGGGCCGGAGGGACGTGTCGCCCCTCCGGCCCCGCCGTGCTGCCTGGGCCCCGCCGGCCTCCGCGCGGGACCGGTTGTCCCTGGGGCTCAGGCGGTCGGCGGGTCCGCCGGTCAGTAGGCGGAGTCGACGTTGTCCATGGAACCGTACTTGTCGGCCGCGTAATTGCTGGCGGCGACGATGTTGGCGACCGGGTCGGTGACGGAGTCCTTGGTGCCCTTGACGTGGTAGGAGTCGAAGGTGGGCTGGATGGTCTGGAGCAGGCCCTTGGAGGGGATGCCGTTCTGAGCGTTGACGTCCCAGTTGTTCTGCGCGTTCGGGTTGCCGGACGACTCGCGCATGATGTTGCGGTGCAGGCCCTCGTAGGTGCCCGGGATGTTCTTGGCGTCCATGACGTCCAGGGCGGTGCGGATCCAGCCGTCGAGGTCGTCGCCGTGCTTCTTCTCGCCGGCCTTGACGATGGCCTCGATCTTGTCGGTCTTGGCCTGGGTCTGCGCGGTGGAGGCCTTGGCCGGCTCGGCGGCGTGCGCCGGGCTCGGGACGAGGGTGAGGGTGACGGCGGCGGCGCCCGCGGCGGCGAGGGAGGCCACGGCGGACTTGCGGATGTTGGGGCGGCGCATGATGGCGTGCATGGGTGTACCTCTCCATTCGGGAACGTGATGGGGAGGCCGACGGGGGGTCGGCGACGCGGTGTCCGCGTTGGACGCGGCTTCGCGTCATCAGGGCCGGTGCCTGGATCACGGACGGGCTCTCCCCGTCCCGGTCCGGCGCTCGGCTCCCCGGTACGCCGAACACACTGCGGAACGTTCCGGCGCCGCGACAAGTGTGTGACCTACTACGCCGCTTCGCAGACCGGCCGCGTGACCGCCTGGACGGCTGGCGACCACGCGGGCGAGCGGCCGTCGGGCGTCTACTAACCCCGGCCCCGTGTGACGTGAGCCCTGTGCGCGCCCTCACAGAGCCAGTCACCCGGCGGCCACCTCTCGTCACCCTGCGGAGGCAGGTGCCTCACTCAACGGAACGGCACAGTCACCGTTCGGGGTCGTCAGGAAGGCCGGCGTCCCGGTACCAGGCGAGGTGGTGCACGAGGACGCGCGTGACGAGGGTGTGTCAGTCGGTACGCGCAGAACTCCACGCCCGCCGCGGCCGGGGGACGCGCTGGGGGTTGCGAACCCGCACTCCGCCCAGACCGTCTTGCCCGGACCTCCTGGCCGGAGGTGCCAGCCCCAGCGGGTGGCGAGACCCGCGACCAGCAGCAGCCCTCGGCCGCTGGTGTCCTGTGGGGCGGGGACGGGGGCGGGCAGGGCGTCCGGTTCGGGTGGTGTGCATTCGGTACGGGTGTCGGTGACCTCGATCCTTCCCGTGCGGGCGGGTTCGCCGGCGTGCAAGAGCAGATGGAAGTCCCGGCTGGGGACGTGACCCGTGCCGTACCGCGTTGACGGTCAGCTCACCGGTGATCAGCACGATCTCCTCGTGCGGGTCGGTGCCGTACGGGATTCCCCAAGCGTCCAACCGGTGTGCGGCCAGCCGGCGGGCGAGGCGGGCGCCCCGTGGGGTGGAGGTGAAACGCATCTCGAAGGTGCGGTTCAAGTCGACGTTCAGGCAGGTGGGTTGGGAGGTGCTGATGGGGCTGGGGAGTTGGCTCGTCATACCGACCACCGTGCCGTCGGGCGCGTAGCGTGACTAGTGGTGACTCACCGACGCGGCCCGTTGTACGCGTTGGGGCGGTACGGGTACGAGACGCGCGGCGTGACGAGGCCGCCGGGGCGGCGTTGGGCCAGGGAGGCGGTAGCGATGACCGAGGTTGCACGCGAGGGGGCCGACACCGTGGTGGCGGACGAGGCGGCACACGCGACGGGGGACACGTCCGGACAGGCTGTGGTCGTCGCGTTCGGGCAGACGATGAAGACGCTGCGGGTACGGGCGGGGCTGGAGCGGGAGGAGTTCGGGCGGCGAATCGGGTATTCGGCGTCCACGGTCGCGTCGTACGAGCAGGGACGGCGGATCCCCTCACCCAGGACCATCGAGCGTGCCGACGAGGTTCTGGACGCGGGCGGGTTGCTGACGGTGTGGAAGGAGCAGGTGGAGCGGGCTCACTATCCGGTGTTCTTCCAGGGGATGGCGACGCTGGAGAAGGAGGCCATCGAACTGCTCGCATATGACGCCCTCGTGGTCAAAGGCTTGCTTCAGACCGAAGAGTACATGCGAGCGTTGCTCGCCATGCGGCGCCCGGTCCTGGACCAAGAGACCATCGAGCAGCGCGTGGCCGCTCGGCTGGCCCGACAAGACATCTTCGACCGCCGGCCTTCACCTCTACTGAGCTTCGTCATGGACGAGTCGGTACTACGGCACCGGTACGGCGGCAAAGGCGTGTTGCGAGGCCAGTTGGAGCATCTGCTACTGGTCGGCCAGAAGCGCAACGTCGAAATCCAGGTGATGCCGACCGTCTGCGAGGACAACGCGGGCGTGAACGGGCCGTTCACGGTCGTCACGCGTAAGGACGGCAAGAAGTTCGTGTACGCCGAGGCACAGTCAACCAGCACCCTTCAGACCGACCCGGAGCAGACGGCGCTCGCCGCCGCCCGCTATGGGATCATCCGATCACAGGCTCTCACTCCGCGAGAGTCCCTTGAGTTCATCGAGAGGTTGCTGGGAGAGCTATGAACACCGCTGAGTACTCGGCCGTCGCGTCCGACCTCGCCTGGTTCAAGAGCAGCTACAGCGGAACTGAGGGCGGCGACTGCGTCGAGGTCGCGGCCATCACCGGAGTTGTACACATCCGTGACTCCAAGGCCTTGACCGGACCCGTCATCCGTGTGTCAGGCGAGGCGTGGGCCGGGTTCATCGGGGAGGCCTGACGGTCGTACACCAAGCATGAGCCCTGCCGCCCGATCAAGGACGGCAGGGCATTCGCACACCCGTGACCGCGCCTTCAGTTCCTCGCGGGCGAAGCGCCGGGGGTCCGCGCTGGACGACGGACGCGCGGGGGATGACGCCGTCGCGGGCACAGACAATGGCGAGCCTCTGGTATTCGAGCCCCTTGAAGCGGTGCATGGTGCCGACGTGGATGTCTCCGTCTCCCTTCACGCCCTCCTTGGTGAGTTCGGCGGCGGTCAGCTCGGTCGCGCTGTGGCTCGGTCTGCACGGCCTCGCCCACCAGCGGGCCGTGGCCCCCTCGTTCCCCTGGCCGCCGGACATCGCCGAACGTCTCATCGGCTCACTGGCGCACCTCACCGGCGGGGCCTCACCCGCCGCGACCGCCGACGACGGCGGGGGGAGCGAGCCGGTGTGAATTCGGGATTGGGTAAGTATCGCAGAAATCGTTCACTCGACTGCCGCGCATCCGACGGAGTAGGCAGACGTTACTTCGGATATGACCGAGGAACACGGGGAATTGACGGCGCTCGGCCCGTACACCGACAGGCCAGGCAAAGATCACTTTCCGTCACCGAGTGACGGAACCCTGACCAGAGGCGGGCACCCCGTTCCTCTCCGGGTGACCGAACCGGTCCTGCAACGCTTCCTGGACGTCATGACAGAACTGGAGACCGGCCTCGCCGAGCGATGGGGCAGGGCGCAGGGCTCCCTGACGTGCCCCCGGGCGGAGTGACCGGCGCGTCGTGCACGAAGAACACACCTACCCGCACATGCCGTACGACGAAGGCCCGTTCGGCACCACGGGCACCTCGGGCACCTCGGGCACCTCGGGCACCGGGCGGCACCGGGCGCCCGAGGAAGCCTTCCGGGAAACCCTCGTCCCGCCGGAACCTGGCTGGGACCCGGCCGAGGAACTCGCGTTCCTGCTCCAGGACGCGGTGGAGCAGCAGCCCGCCGTCCCGTACGGGACGGACACCTCGGCGATCTCCCCGATGCCGGGCACGCCGCTGAGCAATCTGCAGGAAATCACCGCGGAACTGCCCCCGCTGAGAGACGCGCCCACCAGTCACCGCCGCGTCCGCCGCCCGAAGGTGAGCCGGCTGCGCGCCGCGAGCCTGTTCGTGGCGGCGCTGGCCGCGGTCATCGCGGCCTCCGTCAGCCTGTTCGGCGGCATGGTGGCCTACGAGCCGCTGCGCCTGGCCGCCGTCACCCGCACCCGCGGCAGCGTCGTGTCCTGGTGGCCGCTGCTGGTCTACGGGCCCTGGCTGGTGGCCTCGCTGGCGGTGCTGCGGGCGGCGCTGCACCAGCGCCGCGCCGTCCACTCCTGGGCCGTCGTCCTGCTGTTCTCGGCCATCGCGATGCTGCTGTGCGTCGCCGAGGCGCCCCGGACACTCAACGACGGTGCCGCCGCGGCGCTGCCGGGTCTCGCCTCGCTGGTCTGCTTCCAGCAGATCGTCCGGCAGATCACGCTCACCCGTCCGCCCCGGCGGGCGGTGCCGCGCCACCGGCAGCGTGCGGCGGCCGCGCCGGGCAACGAGGCGGCGGACAGGGCGGGTCAGGACCCGGTGTCCCTTCCGCAGCAGCGGCAGAGCACCCAGCGCGCACCGCGGCCCGGCACGAGCCCCAAGAAGCGAACATGACGCTGTGTGACTGATCACGGGGGCTGAAACAGCGCTTCCGAAAGGAGCCCAATTTCTCCCCGCCGCCTGCCGCAGAACGAATGGGTAATTCTTTCTCCGGGAAGTGGTGGAGGAATTGGGCGCCGTCCGCTCAGCCCGCCACCAGCGTCACGTCCTGGTCCTGCCGCGCGTGGAAGCTCGGCAGCGGCAGGCCGCTCGTGGTCCGCAGCTCCATCAGGGTGGCCTCGACCTGGGCCGCGCCGGGCTTGAGCGCGTTGGCTGAGGGCGTGCCGGTGTTGGCCCAGCGGTGCTCCAGGCCGTCGCAGACCGCGCGGGTGCCGCCGATGCCGTGGCGGACGGACGAGTCGCCCTGACGCACGGAGGAGCTGACGAAGACGGCGCCGGTGGCGGCGGTGCAGCGGTAGGTGCCGGAGAGGGTGACGGTGCCGTCGGCGGCGATGCGGCCGGCCGCGTCGACCGTCACGGACTCCGTGACGAGGTGGGTGTCGGCGGGGGCCGCCGTCGCGGCGGGGGCGGCCGGCAGGAACAGGGCGGCGCCGGCGGCCACGGCGAGGGCCGCGGATCGTACGGGCATGGGGGGACCTCCCGATCGGTGGGAATGGGGTGTTCCACTGGTACCGGGCGAACGGGCCGGTGCCGGTGACCGTCACCCCTTCGGTGGCGAGTCCGCGTCGGCCGCCGTCCTCGAACCGTCGCCGGGTTGTCCGGGTGTTGTCACGCTTGTCGCCCGGGTCTTGGCGATGAGTTCTGGGCGGGCGCACGGTCTGTTCATGCGACGGTCCCGACGACGGGACGGTCTCCCGACGTGGAGGTGCGCCATGTGTACCCACCGGTCTTCCTGCCCCGCGGCCGACTCCCCCGTAGCCGACTCCCCCGTAGCCGACTCCCTCGCGGCGCGCGTCGTCGCCGCGCACGTCGTCGCCGCCCACCCGGAGCAGGGGTGGAACCTGCTGTGCGACGGCACGATCGTCTTCGACGACACCGGTGAGCTGCGGCCCGACGGCCGGGTGGTCGCGCCGCGCCGGATGCCCGCCGGGCGCTTGGCGATGGCGGCCTGAGCCTGACCGGCCGCCGGGTACCTCTCAGCGTTTCTCGGCGATGAACTCCCGCAGCAGGGAGGCGAGCAGTTCCGGCTGGTCCTCGGGGATCAGCGTCCGGGCGTCCTCGACCTCCACCAGCCGCCCCTGCGAGAGGAGTTCGGCCAGGCGCCGGCCGTGGGCGCGGGGCATCATCAGGTCCTCGGTCGCCCAGACGACGAGCGCGGGCCGGTCGAACCTCCGCAACCCCCGGGCGGCTTCCAGCAGTTCGTCGCGGCGTACGTGGGTGTTGTAGTGCCGGAAGTCGCGGCGGGTCGCCGGATCGGTGCGCAGCGGGCGCAGCCAGCCGTCGACGACCTCGTCCGGCACGGGCCGCTTGGTGAGGGCGCCGATACCGACGGGGAGGCGGCGCAGCGGCTTCAGGCCCAGGGCGCGGACCAGCAGCGGCACGCCCCCTGGCAGCCGGCAGGCGACGCCGATCAGCTTTCCGGGCAGCCCCGGCGGGTAGTTGTCGAACGCCTCGCACGCGACGAGCGCCAGCCGTGCGAGCCGCTCCGGGTGCCGGGCCGCCACCGTCTGGGCGCGTCCGCAGTCGTTCTCGACCAGGGTCACGTCGGTCAGGTCGAGGCGGTCGAGGAACTCCGCGACCAGTTCGTTGACGAGGTCCGGCGTGGGTGGCCGGGACAGCGGCCGGCGGTGGGCGCCGTAGGGCAGGGTCGGCGCGACCACCCGGTGGTCGGCGCGCAGGTCGGCGACGACCCCGCGCCAGACGGTCGCGATGGGGGCACCGCCCGCGCGAGCGAAGCCGAGCGTGGGGGAGGACGAGGCCGTGGAGGAGGACGACGACCGGGCCGGCGCCGCCGGTGTCCTCGTACTCGATGGTCCCCGCGCTCAGTTCGATGTCCGGCATGCCGGAACTCTAGGGCGGACGCGAGCTCTGCGGCAGTGGGCGCTTCGGCAGTGGGCGCTTCGGCAGTGGGGGCTACGGCAGTACGGCGAAGCCGTCGAGTTCCACCATCGCCCGTTCGTCCCAGAGGCGTACGACCTCCACGACCGCCATCGCCGGGTAGTCGCGGCCGGCCAGCCGGTGCCAGACGCGGCCGAGGTCGGCGGCGTGGGTGCGGTAGGCGGCGACGTCGGTGGCGTAGACGGTGACGCGGGCGAGGTCGGCGGGGGTGCCGCCGGTGGCTCGCAGGGCGGTCAGGAGGTTGGTGAGGGCCTGTTCGAACTGGGCGGGGAGGGTGTCGCCGGTGATCTTGCCGTCGGTGTCCAGGGCGGTCTGGCCGGCCAGGAACACGACGCGGGTGCCGGTGGCGACGACGGCGTGGGAGAAGCCGGTGGGCGGGGAGAGTTCGGGCGGGTTCACCCGTTCGGCGGTCATGTCCCTGCCTCCTCGGTCGTCGTGTCGTGCGTGCGGTACAGCTCCTTGGCGATGATGCCGCGCTGCACCTCGCTCGCGCCCTCGTAGATGCGCGGTGCGCGCACCTCGCGGTAGAGGTGTTCGAGGAGGTGGCCGCGGCGCAGGGCGCGGGCGCCGTGCAGTTGGACGGCCTGGTCGACGACGTACTGGGCGGTCTCGGTGGCGAGGAGTTTCGCCATCGCCGCGCGTCGCGGGACGTCCGGGGCGCCCTCGTCGTACGCCGTCGCCGCCGCGTACACCATCAGGCGGGCGGCCTCGGTGCGCAGGGCCATTTCGGCGACCTGGTGGGCGACGGTCTGGAGGTCGCGCAGCTTGCCGCCGAAGGCGTCGCGGGCGGTGGTGTGCGCGACGGTGGTGTCGAGGGCGGCCTGCGCCATGCCGACGGCGAAGGCGCCGACGCTGGGCCGGAACAGGTTGAGGGTGTCCATCGCGACCCGGAAACCACGGTCCGGCTCGCCGAGCACGTCGTCCGCGGTGACGGGCACGGCGTCGAAGGCGAGGGCGCCGATGGGGTGCGGCGAGAGCATGTCGAGCGGGCTGCCGGAGAGGCCGGGCCGGTCGGCGGGCACGAGGAAGGCGGTCACGCCACGGGCACCGGCGCCGGGAGTGGTGCGGGCGAACACGGTGTAGAAGTCGGCCTCGGGCGCGTTGGAGATCCAGCACTTCTCCCCGGTGAGCCGCCAGCGGGAGCCTCCGTCGGGGTCGGCAACGGGCTGCGCCGCGTCCCGGGTGGCCGGTGCGGGCCCCGTGCCGCGTCCGGCAGCGGGCCGCGGGGCGCCGCGCGCACCGGGCTGCCCGGGGGCGGCCACGTTCGCGTCGTCCTCGGCGGCGGGTGCCACCGCGTCCCGCCCGGGCGGAGTCGCCCCCGTGCCGTGTCCGGCGTCGGACCGGGCCCGGACAGTGCCGGTGCCCTCGGTGGCCCAGGCGGACTCGGCCGACGGGGCCGTGCTCGTGCCGCTCCTCGTGGCCTCCCCCGGCGGGCCCCCGCGCTCCCCCGCCGCGGGCCCCGGCGCGGTCGGCGTCGCCGTGAGGGTCAGGGACGCCGCGTCCGAGCCCGCGTCGGGCTCGCTGAGGGCGAAGGCGGCGATCGTCGTGCCGGCGACGACGCCGGGGAGCCAGCGGGCGCGCTGGGTCTCGGTGCCGTGGGCGTGCACCGGGTGGGCGCCGAGGCCCTGGAGGGCGAGGGCGGTCTCGGCCTCCGTGCAGGCGTGGGCGAGGGACTCGCGCATCAGGCACAGGTCGAGCGCGCCCGAGGTGAACAGGCGGGAGAGCAGGCCGAGGGTGCCGAGTTCGGCGACGAGGGCGCGGTTGACGTGGCCGGGCTCCCCCTTGTCCGCCAGGGGACGCAGCCGTTCGGCGGCCAGGGCGCGCAGGTCCTCGCACCAGGTGAGCTGTGCCGGTTCGAGCGAGAATGCGGTCATCGCCGGTCCTTCCCCTGCTCCGCTGCGGCCGCTGGGTCTCACCCCGAGGTTATCGCGCCCCGTTGACTGTCGTCACCAACGCGATACGCTCGATGCGCGTGCCCACCACGACAAAGGGGGCGAACCGCCATGGCAGCTCCGCATCACGCGGAACCGAGCCGCTCCGCCCACGTCGACACCTTCGCGCGCGAGCACCTGCCGCCCCCCGACCAGTGGCCGCAGCTCCGCTTCGACCTGCCGGAACTGCGCTACCCCGCACGGCTGAACTGCGCCGCCGAGCTGCTCGCCGGCCCGCCCGACGACCGCCCGGTCTTCCGCACCGCCGCCGGGGAAGCCTGGAGCTACGGCCTGCTGCGGGACCGCGTCGACCGGATCGCCCACGCGCTCACCGGCGAGCTGGGCGTCGTCCCGGGCAACCGGGTGCTGCTGCGCGGACCCACCACGCCGTGGCTGGCCGCCTGCTGGCTGGCGGTGCTGAAGGCGGGCGCGGTGGCGGTCACCGTGCTGGCCCAGCAGCGCCCGCACGAGCTGGGCGCGATCTGCGAGATCGCCCGGGTGCGGCACGCCCTGTGCGACGTCCGGGCCGTGGACGACCTCGCCAAGGCGGAGATCCCCGGCCTGCGGA
Source organism: Streptomyces sp. NPDC058534 (assembly GCF_042717365.1). NCBI lineage: Bacteria > Bacillati > Actinomycetota > Actinomycetes > Kitasatosporales > Streptomycetaceae > Streptomyces > Streptomyces sp. NPDC058534. The sequence continues at coordinate 19,340 of NZ_JBHXNW010000070.1, read as the reverse complement.
TCACGACGTACGGCGGGGACGCCCCCGACGACCTGCTGACCCGTACGGCGGCGGACACGGCGCCCGGCACGCCGTACCCGGCCGTGGACACCGCGGCCGACGACGTGGCGCTGATCGCCTTCACCTCGGGCACCACCGGCCGCCCCAAGGGCTGCATGCACTTCCACCGTGACGTGCTGGCGATCGCCGACACCTTCTCCCGGCACGTGCTCAAGCCGGACCCGGACGACGTCTTCGCGGGCAGCCCGCCGCTCGGCTTCACCTTCGGGCTCGGCGGGCTGGTGATCTTCCCGATGCGGGCCGGCGCGAGCGCGCTGCTGCTCGAACAGGCCGGCCCCAGGCAGCTGTTGCCGGCCGTCGCCGAGCACCGGGTGTCGGTGCTTTTCACCGCGCCGACGGCGTACCGCGCGATGCTCGACGAGCTGGACGGGTACGACGTGTCGAGCCTCAGGCGCTGTGTCTCGGCGGGCGAGAACCTGCCCGCGGTCACCTGGCACGCCTGGTACGAGCAGACCGGCCTGCGCGTCATCAACGGCATCGGCGCCACCGAGCTGCTGCACATCTTCGTCTCCGCGGCCGACGGCGACATCAGACCCGGCACGACGGGCGTCCCGGTGCCGGGCTGGCACGCGCGCGTGCAGGACGCGTCCGGCGTGCCGGTGCCCGACGGGGAGCCGGGACTGCTGGCCGTGCGCGGACCGGTGGGCTGCCGGTATCTCGCCGACCCGCGGCAGCGGGAGTACGTGCGCGACGGCTGGAACATCACCGGGGACACGTACGTGCGCGAGCCCGACGGCTACTTCCGGTACGTGGCCCGGGCCGACGACATGATCATCTCGGCCGGGTACAACATCGCCGGTCCGGAGGTCGAGGACGCGCTGCTGCGGCATCCGGACGTCGTGGAGGCGGCGGTGGTGGGCCGGCCCGACACCCGTCGCGGGCAGGTCGTGGTGGCCCACGCCGTACTGAAGGAGGGCGCCGCTCGGGACGCCGAGGCGCTGCGCGCCTTCCTGCGGGAGGAGCTGGCGCCGTACAAGTGCCCGCGGGAGATCGTCTTCCTGGACGCGCTGCCGCGCACGGCGACCGGCAAGCTCCAGCGGTACCGCCTCCTGTCCGACGACATAAGATGATCAACGTGTACGACCAGCACGCGCAGCACGCCCCGAGGTCCCTCATCGTCACGCTCTACGGCGCCTACGGCCGTTTCGCGCCGGGCCCGGTGCCCGTCGCGGAGCTGATCCGGCTGCTGGCCGCGGTCGCGGTGGACGCCCCCTCCGTGCGCTCGTCGGTGTCCCGGCTGAAACGGCGCGGGCTGCTGCTGCCCGCCCGTACCACCGAGGGCGCGGCCGGCTACGAACTGTCGCCCCAGGCACGCCAGTTGCTGGACGACGGGGACCGGCGCATCTACGCCACGACCCCCCACGACGACGAGGGCTGGGTGCTCGCCGTGTTCTCCGTGCCGGAGTCGGAGCGGCAGAAGCGGCACGTCCTGCGCTCCCGGCTGGCCGGCCTCGGCTTCGGCAGCGCGGCTCCCGGCGTGTGGATCGCGCCGGCCCGGCTGTACGAGGAGACGCGGCACACGCTGGGCCGGCTGGACCTGGACTCCTACGTGGACTTCTTCCGCGGCGAGCACCTGGGTTTCACGCCGACCGCCGAGGCCGTGGCGCGCTGGTGGGACCTGGCCGCGATCGCCAAGGAGCACGAGGCGTTCCTCGACCGCCACGCGCGCGTACTGCGCGCCTGGGAGCACCGGGCGGACACTCCGCCCGAGGATGCCTACCGCGACTACCTCCTCGCCCTGGACTCCTGGCGCCACCTCCCCTACACGGACCCGGGGCTGCCCGCCCGGCTACTGCCCGGCGACTGGCCCGGCACGCGTTCGGCGGCCGTCTTCCGCGCCCTGCACGAGCGGCTGCGCGACGCGGGCGCCCGCTTCGCGGCACTTGGAGCATCAACCAGCCCCGAGGAGTGACCCGCGTCACACTTTCCCGGGATCAGGGAACCCTCAGTCTCCTCAGACCCTCTTCTCAGGTTTCTCACCTACCGTGCGGACGCATGAGTCTCGCGCGCAACTTGAACCGGGCCCTCACCGTCACCACCGGCCTCCAGGTGCGGAGAGCGCCCCACGCCGTGAAGGAGAAGGAGAAGTCCGCCGCCCCGAAACCGGCGGCGGCGAGCCCCGCGGCCGCCTACCGATGTCCGTCCTCCGAGGAGCTGCCGACCGAGCGGCTGCTGCGGCAGCCCGTCTTCATCATCTCGTCCATCCGTTCCGGCTCCACCCTGCTGCGCATGATGATGGGCGCCCATCCGCGGCTGCACGCCCCGCACGAGCTGCACATAGGCAGGCTGGAGGTCGTCTGCACCAACTGGTTCTCCGAACGCGCGATGGGCGCCCTCGACCTGGAGCGCGGTGACCTGGAGCATCTGCTGTGGGACCGTGTCCTGCACCGCGAACTCACCAGGTCCGGCGCGGACTTCGTGGTCGAGAAGACACCGGCCAACGTCTACATGTACCGGCGCCTCAAGGACTGCTGGCCCGACGCGCGCTTCGTCTTCCTGCTGCGCCACCCCGTGTCGGTCGCCCGCTCCTGGCACGAGACCGACCCCGTCAAGCGGCCGTACGACACGGCCGTCACCGACGTGCTCAAGTACATGACGGCCGTCGAGGAGGCCCGCGCGGCGGACGCCGAGGGCTTCACCGTGCGCTACGAGGACATCACCGACGACCCGGAGCGCGAGATGCGCCGCCTGTGCGCGTTCCTCGGCGTCGACTACGCGCCGGCCATGCTGAACTACGGGAAGAAGAGCGGTGGCGAGCTGGTCAGGGGACTCGGCGACTGGCGCGACAACATCCGCACCGGCACCGTGCAGCCGGGCCGCACGCTGCCCGCCGCGGACGAGATCCCGGAGCCGCTGCGCCCGGTCTGCGAGGCCTGGCGCTACCCCTCCTGAGGCCCGCCGCGCAACGTGAGCCGGGGCCTCGGGGCATCGGTGCGTCCGGTGCGCGGCGGACGGCTGCCCGCCCGGTACGGCGCCGGCCAGACCGCACCCGGGCCTTCATAGCCCTGCTCGGCCGCGGCGTGCAGCGTCCAGTGCGGGTCGTAGAGGTGCGGGCGGGCGAGGGCGCACAGGTCGGTGCGCCCGGCCAGGATCAGCGAGTTGACGTCGTCCCAGGAGGAGATCGCGCCGACGGCGATCACCGGGACACCCGCCTCGTGGCGGATACGGTCCGCGTACGGCGTCTGGTACGACCGCCCGAACTCGGGCCGTTCGTCGGCCACGACCTGTCCCGTGGACACGTCGACGGCGTCCACGCCGTGCGCCGCGAAGGCGCGGGCGATCGTCACCGCCTCCTCGGCACCGGTGCCGCCCTCGGCCCAGTCGGTGGCGGAGACGCGCACGGTCATGGGCCGCTCCCCGGGCCACGCCTCGCGTACGGCGTCGAACACCTCCAGCGGGAAGCGGAGCCGCTTCTCCAGTGAGCCGCCGTAGGCGTCGGTGCGCCGGTTGGTGAGCGGGGAGAGGAAGCCGGAGAGCAGGTAGCCGTGGGCGCAGTGCAGTTCGAGCAGGTCGAAGCCGGCCCGGGCGGCGCGCGTCGCGGCGGACGTGAACTGCTCGCGTATGTCGGTCAGTTGTGCCCGGGAGAGCTCGCGGGGGGTCTGGCCGCCCGGCTTGTACCGCAGCGGGGAGGGCGCCACCAGGAGCCAGTTGCCGTCGGGCAGCGGTTCGTCCATGCCCTCCCACATCAGCCGGGTCGAGCCCTTGCGCCCGCTGTGCCCGAGCTGCACGCCGATCGCGGTGCCCGGCGCGCTCGCGTGCACGAAGTCGGTGATCCGCCGCCACGCCTCGCCCTGCCGGCCGGTGTAGAGGCCCGCGCAGCCGGGGGTGATGCGGCCCTCCGCGCTGACGCAGACCATCTCCGTCATCACCAGGCCGGCGCCGCCGAGGGCGCGGGCGCCCAGGTGGACCAGGTGGAAGTCGCCGGGGACGCCGTCGACGGCCGAGTACATGTCCATCGGGGACACCACGACACGATTGCGCAGGGTGAGGTCGCGCAGCCGGAACGGGGTGAACATCGGGGGCGTGCCGGGCGGGCAGCCGAACTCGCGCTCCACGGACCCGGTGAACCCCGCGTCGCGCAGCCGCAGGTTGTCGTGGGTGACCCGGCGGCTGCGGGTGAGCAGGTTGAAGGCGAACTGACGGGGCGGCTGGTCGACGTAGCGGGCCAGGTCCTCGAACCACTCCAGGCTGGCCTTGGCCGCGCGCTGGGTCGAGGCGACGACGGGGCGCCGCTCCTCCTCGTAGGCGGCCAGCGCCTCGGCGAGGGAGGGCTGCTCCTCCAGGCAGGCGGCGAGCGCGAGGGCGTCCTCCACGGCGAGCTTCGTGCCGGAACCGATCGAGAAGTGCGCGGTGTGGGCGGCGTCGCCGAGCAGGACGGTGTTGCCGTGCGACCAGCGTTCGCTGACGACGGTACGGAAGGTGGTCCACGCGGAGTTGTTGGAGCGCAGCGGGTTGCCCCCGAGGGCGTCGGCGAAGATCTTGGCGCAGCGGGCGGTGGACTCCGCCTCGTCGAGTTCGTCGAAGCCGGCCGCCCGCCAGACCTCCTCGCACATCTCCACGATGACGGTCGAGGCGTCGGCCGCGTAGGGGTAGCCGTGCAGTTGCATCACGCCGTGCTCGGTCTCGGCGATCTCGAAGCGGAAGGCGTCGAAGGCGAAGTCGGCGGCCAGCCAGATGTAACGGCAGCGGTGGCTGGTGATGCGGGGCCGGAAGACGTCGCGGAAGGCCTCGCGCGTGGCGCTGTGGACGCCGTCGGCGGCGACCACGAGGTCGTACGTCCGCGCCAGCGCGGCGGGGTCCGGGGCCTCGGCGTTGAAGCGCAGGTCGACACCGAGGGCGTGGCAGCGGTCGTGCAGGATCTCCAGGAGGCGGCGGCGGCCGAGGGCGGCGAACCGGTGTCCTCCGGAGGTGTGGTGGGTGGCTCGGTGGATGATGTCGATGTCGTCCCAGCGGACGAAGTGGTTCTTCAGGGCCGCGTAGACGTCCGCGTCGGCGTGTTCGATGCCGCCGAGGGTTTCGTCGGAGAGGACGACTCCGAAGCCGAAGGTGTCGTCGGGGGCGTTGCGTTCGTAGACGGTGACCTGGCGGTCGGGGGCGAGGCGTTTGAGGAGGGCGGCGGTGTAGAGGCCGCCGGGGCCTCCGCCGACGATCGCCACGTTCAGGGGGTGGCTTGTCTTCGCGGGCGGGTGCGGCGCCGTCGTGGCTGGTCGCGCCCCGCGGCGGAGCCGCAAATCGACACAGTCCCGCGCCCCTGGGGGAGCTGCAGTGGCCTTGGGAGAAAGCACGCGACTACCTCCCTCGCCACTTCGGGGGGCGTTTCTCTGTGAAGGCGGCGTGGAATTCCGCGTAGTCCTCGCCGGTCATCAGGAGGGCCTGGGTGGAGGCGTCCAGTTCGATCGCCGTGGCCAGGGGCATGTCCAGTTCGGCGGTGAGGAGGGCCTTGGTCTGGGCGTGGGCGAGGGCGGGGCCGTCGGCGAGGCGGTGGGCGAGGGCGTGGGCGGCCTCGTCGGCGCGGCCCTCGTCGGTCAGTTCGCTGATCAGGCCGATGCGCTCGGCCTCGGGCGCCCGCACCGTGTCGCCGAGCATCAGCAGCCGGGTGGCGTGGCCGAGGCCGACGACGCGGGGCAGCAGGTACGCGGCGCCCATGTCGCCGCCGGAGAGGCCGACGCGGGTGAAGAGGAAGGCGAAGCGGGCGGACGGGTCGGCGACGCGGAAGTCGGCGGCCAGCGCGAGGACCGCGCCGGCCCCGGCGGCGACGCCGTGCAGCGCGGCGATCACCGGGAACGGGCACTCCCGCACCGCGCGCACCACCTGGCCCGTCATCCGGTTGAAGTCCAGGAGCTGGGCGGTGTCCATGGACAGCGTCGCGCCGATGATCTCGTCGACGTCGCCGCCGGAGCAGAAGCCGCGGCCCTCGCCGGCCAGGACCAGGGCCCGTACGGACCGCTCCCGGGACAGTTCCGCGAGCAGGTCGCGCAGGTCGGCGTAGGCCTCGAAGGTGAGGGCGTTGAGCTTGTCGGGGCGGGCGAGGGTGACGGTGGCGACGCCGTCGGCGCGCTCGACGCGCAGGTGCCGCCAGTCGGGGGTGGGGGCGGCGGAGCCGGTGAAGGGACTCATGACGGGCGGGGCCTCCTAGGGCGGGCACGGCCTCACTGAGCGTGGTGTCTCGCGGCCCTTCGAAGTTATCACCGTTCCGTGACTGTCGTCACGAGGGCGCGATACTTCGGTCCCGTACCGGGGGGGTCGAAGGTCCCGAGGGGTGCCCGTCGAACGGCTCCGCCGGGTGGCGCCGTACCATTCATACGGTTGAAAGCAGGACAGGACGCCCTGCTCCACGAAACGGACCCGCCGTGCAAGATCACTCCAAAGCTCCCGCCTCCTGGCGCATCGCGCTGCCGCACTCCGCCGCGGCCGTGCCGGTGGCCCGTGCCCTGGTGCGCACGGCGCTGGCCGAGCTGGAGCACACGGCGGACGGCGACACCGCGGAGCTGCTGACGGCGGAGCTGGTCGCCAACGCCGTGGAGCACACCTCGGGCGGGACGCCGATCGAGCTGGTGGTGGAGCTGATGCCGACCGGCTGCCAGGTCGAGGTGCACGATCCGGACCCGGCGCCGCCCGCCGACCTCACCCGCCCCGGGACGGAGCCGCCCGACCCGTGGCAGGAACACGGGCGCGGTCTGCTGCTGATCCGCGCCCTCAGCTCGTCCTGCGGTCACCGGACCACCGGCTCGGGCAAGGCGGTCTGGTTCAGGCTTCCTGCGGTACCCGCTCCGCGTCGCTCCCCGGAGTGACCTCCGCCCGGGCGAGGCGGGAGTGCCGGCGCCCGTAGGCCGTGTACACGAGCAGCCCCACCGCCAGGAACACGGCGAACTGGAGCCAGGTGGCGCCGCCCGTCTCGTACATCAGGTAGAGGCAGAAGCCCACACCCAGCAGCGGGGTCACCGGGTACAGCGGCACCCGGAAGGTGCGGGCGAGGCCCGGTTCGCGGCGGCGCAGCGCGATGACGGCCACGTTCACGGCGGCCATGGTGGCGAGGGTGCCGATGGTGCACAGGTTGACCACCGCGTCCAGCGGCGCGAAGGCGGCGGGGAGGGCGAAGACCGCGCCGACGATCAGCGTGCCGGCGACCGGGGTGGCGGTGCGCGGCGAGACCTTCTCGAAGACCCGCGGGATCAGTCCGTCCCGGGACATGGACATGAGGATGCGGGTCTGGCCGTACATGACGGCGAGCACGACCGAGGCGATGGCGACGACCGCGCCGAAGGCGACCACCCCGCCGCCGACGGTGGAGCCGGTGACCTCGTTCACGACGTACGAGAGGGCGGCGGGCCGGTCGCCGACCGCGTCGCCGCCGACGGCGCCGATCGCGGCGACGGCGACCGCGCAGTAGAGCAGGGTGACCAGGCCGATGCAGACCAGGATCGCGACGGGGATGTCCCGGCGCGGGTTCTTGGCCTCCTCGCCGGCCGTGGTGATCGCGTCGAAGCCGATGTACGAGAAGAAGGCGGCCGTGGTGCCGGCGCCGATGCCGCCCAGGCCGGCCGGTGAGAACGGGGTGAGGTTGCCGTCCTTGAAGGCGACGAAGCCGATGGCGCAGAAGGCGACCAGGACGGCCAGCTTGAGAACGGCCATCGCGGCCGTGGCCCGGGCGCTTTCCCGCACGCCGCGCACCAGCAGGACGCAGGCCAGGGCGATGACGATCACCGCGGGCAGGTTGACCGCGCCGCCGTCGCCGGGGCCCGCGGACAGGGCGTGCGGCAGCTGGAGGCCGAGGACGCTGTCGAGGAGTTCGTTGACGTACTGGCTCCAGCCGACCGCGACCGCGGAGACCGAGACGCCGTACTCCAGGAGCAGGCACCAGCCGACCAGGAAGGCGGTGCGCTCGCCTAGCCCGGCGTAGGCGAAGGAGTACGAGGAGCCGGAGACCGGGATCGCGCCACCCAGCTCGGCGAAGGCGAACGCGGTGAAGACGCAGGTGATCGCGGCCAGCAGGAAGGAGACGACGACGGCCGGGCCGGCCTCGGCGACGGAGTCGGACAGGCCGACGAAGATGCCGGTGCCGACGATCGCGCCGACGCCGAAGCAGACGAGCTGGAAGAGGCCCATCGTGCGCTTCAGGCCGTGGCCTTCGCGGTCGGCGCCGGATTCGGCGATGAGGGCCTGGGGGGACTTGATACGGGAAGCGGGCATTGCGGGTGGTGCTCGTTTCTGGTGGTGCGGGGGCGCGACGGTGGTCGCGGCGACGGCTCCGGAAGGGGTGGCTCCGGGCCGCCGGACAGCATAGGGCCTGTTCAGGCGAGGGTGGCCACGAGTACGGCCTTGATCGTGTGCAGCCGGTTCTCCGCCTCGTCGAAGACGACGGAGTGCGCGGACTCGAAGACCTCGTCCGTGACCTCCAGGGACTCCAGGCCGTGGGCCTCGAAGATCTCCTGGCCGACCTTGGTGCCCAGGTCGTGGAAGGCGGGCAGGCAGTGGAGGAACTTGACGTCCGGGTTGCCGGTGGCGCGCAGGACGTCCATGGTCACCGCGTAGGGGGCGAGGGCCTTGATCCGCTCGGCCCAGACCTCCTTGGGCTCACCCATGGAGACCCAGACGTCGGTGACGACGAACCCGGCGCCGCGCACGCCGTCGTCCAAGTCCTCGGTGAGGGTGATGCGCGCACCGCTGGACTCCGCCAGCCTCCTCGCCCGGTCGACGACCTCCTGGGCGGGCCAGTAGGCCCGCGGAGCCACGATGCGGACGTCCATGCCCAGCAGCGCACCGGTGATCAGGTAGGAGTTGCCCATGTTGAAGCGGGCGTCACCGAGGTAGGCGAAGCTGATCTCACGCAGGGGCCGGTCGGTGTGCTCGGTCATGGTGAGCACGTCGGCGAGCATCTGGGTGGGGTGCCAGTCGTCGGTCAGGCCGTTGTAGACCGGGACGCCCGCGAAGGCCGCCAGCTCCTCGACCTTCGCCTGGCTGTCGCCCCGGTACTGGATCGCGTCGTACATGCGGCCCAGGACGCGGGCGGTGTCCTTCACGGACTCCTTGTGCCCGATCTGCGAGCCGGCCGGGTCGAGGCAGGTCGTCGAGGCGCCCTGGTCGGCGGCGGCGACCTCGAACGCGCAGCGGGTGCGCGTCGAGGTCTTCTCGAAGATCAGCGCGATGTTCCTGCCCTGGAGATACCGTGTCTCGGCCCCGGCCTTCTTCGCCGCCTTCAGTTCCGCGGCCAGTTCGACCAGGCCGCGGAACTCCTCCTCGGTGAAATCCAGCTCCTTGAGGAAGTGGCGGCCGGCGAGGGCGGTCGGGACTGTCGCCATGGGGCGCTCCAGAGATACAGGGTCGGGGACTGACTCCTGGAAGTCTATACGACCTAATGAATTTCTATACAGCCGCCCGCTCCACCGGGCAGCTCATGCAGCGCGGCCCGCCCCTGCCCCGGCCCAGCTCGCTGCCCGGGATCTCGATCACCTCGATGCCCTGCTTGCGCAGGTGGGTGTTGGTGGTGGCGTTGCGTTCATAGGCGACCACGACGCCCGGCTCGACGGCCAGGACGTTGCAGCCGTCGTCCCACTGCTCGCGCTCGGCGGCGTGGACGTCCTGGGTCGCGGTCAGGACCCGGATCTCGCCCAGCCCGAGCGCGGCGGCGATCGCGCGGTGCATGTGCTCCGGCGGATGGTCGGTGACCTTCAGCTCCTTCTCCGCGGTCCCCGGCTCGATGGTGTAGGAGCGGAGCATGCCGAGCCCGGCGTACTGGGTGAAGGTGTCACCGTCGACCATCGTCATCACCGTGTCGAGGTGCATGAAGGCACGCCGCTTGGGCATGTCGAGGGCCACGATGGTGCGGGCCGAGCCCGCGGCGAACAGCTTGTGGGCGAGCATCTCGACGGCCTGGGGCGTGGTCCGCTCGCTCATGCCGATGAGCACGGCACCGTCGCCGATCACGAGGACGTCGCCACCCTCGATGGTGGAGGGGTAGTCGGCCTGCCCCTCGGACCACAGGTGGAAGGTCTCGTCACGGAACAGCGGGTGGTGCCGGTAGATCGCCTCGAAGTGGACCGTCTCGCGCTGCCGGGCGGGCCACCGCATGGCGTTGATGGAGACGCCGTCGTAGATCCAGGCGGAGGTGTCCCGGGTGAAGAGGTGGTTGGGCAGCGGGCCGAGCAGGAAGTCGTCCAGCTCCATGGCGTGGAAGCGCACGGAGGTCGGCTCCGGGTGCGCCTCGAGGAACTCCCGTTTGGTCATGCCGCCGACCAGGACCTCGGCGAGTTCGTGGGCGGGCAGGTTCTCGAAGGCGGCCCGGAGATGATCCGTGGCCAGCACTCCGTACTCCTTCTCGTCGAAGACCCGGTCCAGGACGAGCCGGCGGGCCGCCGAGACGTCGAGGGTCTCCGTGAGCAGGTCGCCGAAGAGGTGGACGGCGACCCCGCGGTCGCGGAGCACGTCCGCGAACCCGTCGTGCTCGGCGCGCGCCCGGCGCACCCAGAGCACGTCGTCGAAGAGAAGGGCGTCCTTGTTGCTGGGGGTGAGCCTTTTGAGCTCGAGATCCGGCCGGTGCAGGATGACGCGGCTGAGCCGACCGGCTTCGGATGCGACGTGGAATCCCATGTCTCCATCCTGACCATTCGTGCGCGCGTTCACCCCCTGCTTTCACGTGCCCGTGACCACGAGTGCGCCCTCCCGGTGCACCCGTGCGACGTCGGTGTGCCCCGGGGTGCTCGCGTAGACCAGAGCGAGGGCCGGAGCGCCCGGCCACGTGGCAGGGGGAGTCCGGTTGAGTCCCGATACGATGATCGCTCATTTCGTGGGTGCCTCGGCGCTGATCCTGGTGGCCGCGCACGCCGGCGGCTGGCTGGCCCGGCGGCTGCGCCAGCCGTACATCGTGGGACAGCTGGCGGCGGGGATCGCTCTCGGCCCGTCCCTGCTCGGCGGTCTGGCCCCCGACGCGTACGCCGCTCTGTTCCCGGCGGCGATCGGCCCGGCGCTGACCGGGTTCGCGCAGTTCTCCCTGGTGGTGTTCCTGTTCGCGGTGGGGTACGAGCTGGACCTGAAGGTGCTCGGCGACCGGGCGCGCACGTCGGTGATCGTGGCCCTGGCCTCGTTCGCGGTGCCGATGGCCGTGGGGTGCGGCTGTGCGCTGCTCTTCCGGGACGCGCTGCACGACCTGGGCATGGCGCGGGACCCGTCCGTCGCCACGGTGCTCTTCGCGGGGATCGCCCTGTCGATAACGGCGGTGCCGGTGCTGACCGCGATCGTGCGGGAGAACGGGCTGTCGCGTTCGGTGCCGGGGGTGGTGGCGGTCTCGGCGGCCGGCGTGCTGGACGCGGTGTGCTGGACGGTGCTGGCGGCCGCGCTGCTGGACAGCGGTGCGGGGGACGCCGCCCTCGGCTGGCCCTGGCGGGCGGCGCTCGCCGTCGGCTTCGTCACCGTGATGGCTCTCGCCGCCCGGCCGGTACTGCGCCGGCTGCTGTGGCGCACCCGCCTGGAGCCGTCGCTGCGGCTGGCGCTGCTGATCGGGTTCGCGCTCGGGTCGGCCTGGGTGACGCACTCCCTGGGGCTGCACGTGATCTTCGGGGCGCTGCTCGCCGGGGTGGTGGTCCCGCGCGAGGAGGACGGCACCCTCGACCCCGATCTGCTGCGGCCGCTGCACGAGGTCGGCTCCCTGCTGCTGCCGTTCTTCTTCGTGCTCTCGGGGCAGTCCGTGGCCCTGAACAGCATGACCGGCACGGGCTGGGCGGCCCTGCTGGTGGTGACGGTGCTGGCGGTCGCGACGAAGATCGGCAGCGGGACGGTGGCGGCCCGGCTGGGCGGCCTTGACCGGCACGAGGCGCGCACGGTCGGGGTCCTGCTCAGCGCCCGGGGCCTGACCGAGCTGATCGCCCTCAACGCCGGCCTGGAGGCGGGGCTGCTGAGCGGCCCGCTGTACACGGTCCTGGTCTTCATGGCGCTGACCACCACGCTGCTGACCCAGCCGTTCCTGCTGCTGACCCGCCGCCTGGCCGCCCGCGACCGCCCCGCGGCCCCGGCCCCGGACACCGCCGTGAAGCCGTCCGCCGGGTGACGCGGCGGCGGTGCCGCGTCACCCGGTTCACAGCCGCGGGTCCACCGGCTCCGACTCCAGCGCCAGCACCCCGAACACCGCCTCGTGCACCCGCCACAGCGGCTCGCCGTCCGCGAGGCGGTCCAGGGCCTCCAGGCCGAGGGCGTACTCGCGGATCGCCAGGGACCGCTTGTGGTTGAGGAACCGCTGCCGCAGCCGGGCGAGGTGGTCAGGGCGAGTTGACAACTGCTTCTTGATTGACCGGTCATACATGGCCATTTCGGGATAAGTTGCCGAAATGGATCGAGAGATGGTTTCGGCGACGAGGGCTGCCCGGATATTGGGTGTGTCGACGCGGACACTGCGCAGGTATACGGCCTCCGGTGCGCTGGCTGACCTCCGGTCACCGGGCGGGAAACGCATCTTCTCCGCGGCGGAGCTGGAGGCCATGTGGGCCAAGGCCGGGAAGCTGCCGGACGTTGAGGGCGTGGTGCTGTACGGGGCGAGTTCTTCGATGTCACCTCCAGCCTGTCTGACCAGCGGCGGGCCTGGGGCGGGTGTTGGCGTCGTGCCAGCGGCCGGAGGTGTCGGTGCTGCTGGTCGAGCAGGAGGAACGCCTCGCCCGGTTCGGCACCGGGGTCATACGGGATGTGATGCTGCCGGCGTTCGAGGTGGAGCTGGAAGTCACCGGTACGGATGAAGACCTGGAAGCTTCGCGGGAGTCGGAGCTGGTGCGGGACATGCTGACGGTGGTCGCGGCGTTCTCCGGCAGGTTGTGCAGGCAGCGTTCGGTCAAGGCGCGGGCGTTGAGGAAGGCCGTCAAGTCCACTGTCTACCGTGTGGATTTGTAGGACATGTATGGACACGGCCGGTAGGGTGACCTTGTTGATGTGAGAGGAGGCTGGCCAGGTATCCCGGCACTTGATGCCAGGCTGCACCAGGCGGCCTCGTCGTCGCGCACCACCGCGCCGATCGGCTTGACGACACCGTCACCACGTTCCCCGCTCTACTCGCCCCGTGACCCCACTTCGACACGCCACTGGGGCCACCGCAAGACGCCCGATCTTCACACACCATCCGCAAAATGGAGTCAGTTGGAGCCGCCTCGGTTGGGGGCGAACAGCGCCGCCCTTACCAACCTGGACTTGCCCACACGTCATCAACGCAGGGTCAGAGCGCTCCTGGCCGCGTTGATGACGTTGTGGGCGTCGGACCCGTACACGGCCGACTCGCGCAGGGTGCGCCAGACCTTCGAGTACAAGGCGATGTTGTCGGCGTCGTCCAACCACATCTCGGCGTGCCAGTCTTCGGCCACCACCAGGCGGTCATCAAGGACCCAGAAGCCATTGGCGGTCACGATCTTGACGGAGGACGCAAATGAGATGACGCCCAGCTCGACCGTGTCCATCCCGATCATTCCGGTGAGACGGTCGAGCTGGGCGACCAGCACGGAGGGCGGGCAGATCAGCGACCGCAACGCGGCTTCCCACACCAGGACGTGCAGCTTGCGGCCAGGTCGGTACAGCCACTCTTGCCGCTGCGCCCGGGAGCGCACGGCGGCCTCAATGTCGTCGGCTCCGCCGAGCAGTTCGGAGTACCGCTGGATGACGTGGCGGGCGTACTCGGGGGTCTGCAACAGCCCGGGGACCACCGACTCTTCCCAGATCCATATTTCCGAGGTGCGGTCGATCTCGGCACTCAAGCCCTCGTGCAGCGGCTTGAAGCCGTTCGCCAGCGCCCTGCGCCATGATCTGATGTGGGACTCGAACCCGGCCAGCCGGGCGACCAGTTCGGCGTACACGCCCGGCTGCTCGGTCGCGTCGGCCCATGCTCGCAGGTCCTCGGGGGTGGCGGTCTGCTTGCCGTTCTCCAGCTTGCTGACCTTGGAGCCTTGCCAGCCGAGCCGACGGGCGAGCTGCTGACCGGTGAGCCGACCACTGGGGCACGTGAACCTGAGTTCGCGGAGCCGCGCCCCCAGGACTGCCCGTGCCTGCTGATAGTCAGTGCTCACCGGTCACGCGCGCTATTCTGTCGCGGCCACCTGCGCCGCGAACTCGTCCCACGGGACCGCGTGGTGCATGGCCGCATCGCGAACGATGGCGTACCGCACGACTTCGGCCGGTTCGGTGATCAGCTCGATGTCGAGCATGTTGTCCTGGTCGTCGAAGTGCAGCAGGGCGACGATCCGTGAGTCGAAGATCCAGAAGTCCTCAGCGGGCAGAGCCGCCCTGTCGGCGTCCTCTCGCCACAGGTACCGCATGTCCTCGCCGACCGCCGCGTTGTGCCGGGCGTAGTCGAGCAAGAACAGTTGCTCGGTGGTGGGCGGGTTGTCGGCGATGCGGACGCGCCCGACGCGCTTGCCTGCCTCGGTCTGAGCCTTGATGTTGACGAACCAGGGCTCGTTGGGGTCGCAGGGCGAGGAGCCGGTGGCCAAGAACTCCTGAAAGTCGGGGTCTTCTCGGTCGGACGCGTAAGCGCGCCGCGTCTCCAGTCGCCAAGCGGTGTGCTTGAAGGCCACGAAGAGACGCCGGAAGGTGTCCCGGTCGACCAGTTCCGGCACGCGCTCCATCTCCTTCGGTGCCCAGTTGACGAGCAGTTCGCGAGGCACGGCCACCACTGCATCGCCCGGTCCGAAGTGCTGGAGCTGCGCGAGGTTTCCGGAGTCGGTGACGGGCCTGCCTTGAACGATGATCTCGCCGGTGCCCTCGTCCGTGTGCAGGGCGGGGCAACCGTCGACCTTGCTGTCTGTGCCGGTGAAGCGCAACCGACGAGCCATGACGCTCTCCTTTCCAAAGGTTTCGATCAACAGCATGGCCGCAGCCTCAGTCCGGTTCTACAGGGTCAGGCAGGGCCCAGGAGAAAACATCAGCAAGCTTCGCGACCAGACGAGAAAATTGGAGAAAACAGCATATCGCGGGCCAACTGCCCACTTCTAGCGTCTGGTTCATGGCAACCAAAGAGCAGCAGGACATCGACCTCTTCGTGTCGATGGAGTCCCTGAGAGCGGCGCTGGCCGAAGTCGGCATCGTCATTCCCTCGCTGGGCATCGACAGCGCGTCGCCTGCGCTGCGGCTTGTTGAGTTGGGGCGCGTGCGCTCCGACGTCGCCGCGCGCCTGGCCCAAGCAATCCAGCGAGGAGGCCGCGAGTGATCGCGGAGGGCGCGCTGGCCGTCGACACCCAGCGCGACAGGTTGGGGTACGTCATGGGGTACGAGGGCCCGTACGTTCAGCTCCGGCCTGTGGCTGGTGGGCGCGAGTGGGACGCCGACCCTGCTCGCGTCCGACCTGCCACGGATGAGGAGCGGCTCTGGTCCGTGCGGGAGCGAACACGTGCTCTCAACTCGGCCAGCAGCGGCGGCATCCTCTGATGGAGCCGGACACCTCGGGCATGTCCCCGGAATGCACCCTCGCCCAGCGGCCGGAGTGTCGCCCGCCCCGGACATAGAGACGCCCCGCCGGTACTCATGCCCGGCGGGCGTCTCTGTGCGCCCCGTGGCCGTCCGTGGCCCTCTACGCGGGAACGACGATCCGAAACGGAATGATGCCCCGGCAAACGGCTGTGACCATGAACATCACGTGGCGTAGTACGCCGGGGCTGTCCGGGCCGCGGTCGACAAGGACGCCACCGAAGACGGCGGGGCGGCCCTCGGGGTGGACGCCGTCCGTGTCGTAGCCGAGCTTGCCGAGCGGGGCCTCCAGCTCGGCAGGACGGCGGTCACACCATCGCGCAGAGCGGGTGACCGGCGCCTTGAGTTATCGGGCGGCAGACACACGGCGTCAGGACAGCTGCGCCTGGACCTGGGAGGAGATCAGCTCCAGGTGGTCCAGGTCGTCGAGGTCGAGGATCTGGAAATAGATCCGCTGGGCGCCGACGGCGGCGTAGCGGCCGATCTTGTCGACGACCTCGGCCGGGGAGCCCGCGAGGCCGTTGGCCTTCAGCTCGTCGACCTCGCGGCCGATCACGGCGGCGCGACGGGCGACCTCGGCGTCGTCCTTGCCGACGCAGGCGACGAGGGCGTTGGAGCAGGTGAGGGCGTCGGCCCCGCGGCCGGCCTCCTCGGCGGCGGCCCGCACCCGGCCGAACTGGCGCTCGGTGTCCTCGACCGAGGCGAACGGCATGTTGAACTCGTCGGCGTACTGGCCGGCCAGGCGCGGGGTGCGGGTGGCCCCGTGTCCGCCGATGAGCACGGGCACCTTCGGCTGCGCGGGCTTGGGCAGCGCGGGCGAGTCGGTGAGGTCGTAGAACTTGCCGTGGAAGTCGAAGGTCTTGCCGGTCTCGGTGGCCCACAGACCGGTGACGATCGCCAGTTGCTCCTCCAGGCGGCCGAGCTTCTCCTTCGGGAAGGGGATGCCGTACGCCTTGTGCTCCTCCTCGAACCAGCCGGCGCCCAGGCCCAGCTCGACCCGGCCGCCCGACATCTGGTCGACCTGCGCGACCTGGATGGCGAGGACGCCGGGCAGCCGGAAGGTGCCGGCGGTCATGAGGGTGCCGAGGCGGATGCGCTTCGTCTCCCGGGCGAGGCCCGCGAGGGTGATCCAGGCGTCGGTGGGGCCGGGCAGGCCGTCCGAGGAACCCATGCGGAGATAGTGGTCCGAGCGGAAGAAGGCGTCGAAGCCGAGGTCCTCGGTGGCCTTGGCCACGGCGAGCAAGGTGTCGTAGGTGGCCCCCTGCTGGGGCTCGGTGAAGATTCGGAGATCCATGTGTCCCATCCTGCCTGTTCGGCACGGACGCACCGGACAGGCTCTCCCGTGCTAGCCGGCCTCCCGCGCCGGTAACCCGGCGTCGCGGTCGGTGAGTTTGCGCAGCATCTCCAGGACCCGGTCGCGTGATTCGTCCGCCGCGTCGATCGCCTCCACGCAACTCCAGTAGGTGGCCTCGTCGTCGGCCGCGCAGGCGATGCCCACCAGGGCAATGCCGGTCTCGCCGAGCAGGGTGCCCAGGCGCATCAGGGCCTGGCGGGCGTCGCCCAGTTCGGTGAGCTGGGCGGCGCGCAGTTCACCCGGGGCCAGGTCCGGGGTGCGCAGTACTCCGCAGCCGCGGCCCGCCAGTTCGGTCAGACCGATGGCCTCGCCGCGCAGTTCCGGTGGGCCGTGGACGGCCAGCCGGCTGCCGATCGCCTGGGCGAGGGCCTGCACCTGCCACACCTCGGTCAGGACGTCCGGCACCTCTCCGCCGGCGGCCAGGGCACGCCCACTGGTCACGATGAGCCGCACAGCGTCCATGCGCTGCCCCCGTCTGTTTCCGACGCGCTCGCGGCGCGTCCGCCCGAACTCCGTTGTTCACTACCCAGAGTGAAGGCGTGTGGGACGAAAAGCCAGAGGAAGGCGGAAATCTTCGGACACCATCTGCATAACTGGCCGGATTTTGACTGCGGAGAGTGATAGTGGAGTTCTCGGCTCCTCCTACTCGGCCTTCCGGAGTCAGCCTTCCGGTTCGCCGGGCACGGGGAACCGCGACTCGTTCCGCTCGATCTTCGCCTCCAGCGCGGCCAGCGGATCGACGCCCAGCACCTCGCAGAACTGGAGCAGATACGCCAGGACGTCCGCGACCTCGTCCCGGACGCGGTGCGCGGTGCCCGGGTCCGCCATGACGCCGGCCGACTGCTCGGGCGTCAACCACTGGAAGATCTCGACGAGTTCACCGGCCTCCACACTGAGCGCCGCGACGAGGTTCTTGGGCGTGTGGTACGGCTGCCAGTGCCGGGCGGCGGCGAACTCGGCGAGCCTGCGCTGGAGTACGGCGAGGTCCTGGGGGTGATCGGTCACGGTTCCAGGTGTACCACCGTGACGCCGTCCGCCCCCGCCGCCCACGAGGCGTCGGCGACCGCTCCGACGAAGCGGATGTGGCCGCGGTCGCACATCCGCGCCGCCAGCCGCAGGAGTTCGGCGCGCTGGCGCACGTCCAGGCCTCGGTCGAAGCCGTCGGCGAGGACGGTGAGCGTCTGCAGCGCGGCGGGGACCTCGCCGGCCGGGTCGACCGCCAGCACCCCGGGTCCGGTGAACAGCACCAGCGCGAGGGCGAGGTAGCGCAGTTCGCCGTAGCCGAGCCGGGCCAGGCCGGTGCGGACGCCGTCGCCGCGGTCCAGCAGGGCGCGGACCACGCCGCCGACGGCGGGTTCGGCCAGCACGTCCGCGACGGGGCCCGCGCAGCCGGCGCGTACCGCCGCGACGAACTGCGCGTGTCGCCGCCCGCATTCGGTACGGGTGCGCCACAGCACGTCGGCGAGGTTGTCGCAGCCGCCGAGCAGGCGCCCGGAGCCGGTCGGCACGGGCTCCCGCATCCGGCCGGGCCGGGGATCGCAGGCGAAGACGGAGCGCAGGGCGACCACCATCTGCTCGGCGGCGGCCAGCACCCTGCGCTGTCCGTCCGTCTTGCCTGCCACCCGCAGCGGCAGCAGCGGGGTGCCGAGCCGGTCGTCCGGCAGCGGGGCGCGGGTCACCGGCGCCGACCCGGCCGTGTGCCAGGCGGCCTGCACGGCACGCCGGCCGGGGTCGCGCAGGGCCGTCTCCAACAGCACGACGCCGTCCGCCGACAGCCGCTCCCCCACGACGCGCAGTTCGGGCTCCGCCTGCACGGCGACGTCCAGGTGCACCGGGCCCTCGGCTCCGTCGGCCGTGCAGCCGATGCGGAAGCCCCGGCGGTGCTGGGCGTCGGGCCGGGCCCGTTCGGGCACGCAGGCGAGGGGGTCGGGGAACACGGCGCCGAGTTCCGCGCCGCCGCCGAGCCGGGCCAGGGCGTCGTAGGCCCTGAGCGCGCTGGTCTTGCCGCAGCCGCTGGGCCCGGCGAGCAGGGTGAGCGGCCCGAGCCGCAGCACCGCGCGCCGGTGCCCCGCGAAGGCGGACAGCCGCAGCTCCGTGACGCGGGGCCGGCCGGGGAGCGGTGCGACGGACGCCGTCGGCACGGATGACGCTGCCATATTCGGCACGGATGACGCTGCCATTGGTAGTCAGGGGCGCGGTGCCCTTTCGAGCCCGTTTCCCCATTCCCC
The DNA here is from genome assembly GCF_042717365.1 of Streptomyces sp. NPDC058534. Taxonomy (NCBI): domain Bacteria; kingdom Bacillati; phylum Actinomycetota; class Actinomycetes; order Kitasatosporales; family Streptomycetaceae; genus Streptomyces; species Streptomyces sp. NPDC058534. The sequence continues at coordinate 272 of NZ_JBHXNW010000070.1, read as the reverse complement.
TTTCAATCCGTGCGTGCGGTTTTCCCGCACACGGCTTACCGATGATCTTCTTGACATGGTTACGCGGTCTTCGGATAGCGGATTGTGCCACGTAGAGTGTGCAGACCGTGCCCCTTGAACCATTCTTCCGTCCACGCCCGTGCCTGACCCGCTCGCAGATTACGACCCCGCTTCTTGACCATCAATCGGCGGAGCCGCCACACCACATGCCTGTCAAGCTGGCGGAACTTCTCGGCGGCGTTCCCGGTTCGGAAGTAGTTGCCCCAGCCGCG
>NZ_JBHXNW010000069.1:42175-49062 GCF_042717365.1 Streptomyces sp. NPDC058534 | reverse complement strand
GGGGGTGCCCCCCCCCCGCCGCCCCCCCCGGGGGCGGGGGGGGGGGGGGGCGCCCCCCCCCCCCGGGGGGGGGGGGGGGCGGCGCCCCCCCCCCCCCCCGCTTCCCGTTCGCCGGTCCGCGTGACAGAGAATGCGGGGCACGTCGCCCTCTGCGACGATCGCCGCATGATCACTCGTCCCAGGGATCTCATCACACAGTGGACGGCCATCAGTCCCCTGGCCGCGGTGGTGCTGCTGATCCTCACCTGGGGACGCGATCTGCCTGGAGCCCTCGTCGCGTTGATGACGGTCGTCCTCGCGATGGCCGTCCTGGCCGCCGTGCACCACGCGGAGGTCGTCGCCCATCGGGTCGGCGAACCCTTCGGCTCCCTGGTCCTCGCCGTCGCGGTGACGGTCATCGAGGTCGCGCTCATCGTGACACTGATGGTGGACGGCGGCGACAAGAGCGCCACTCTGGCCAGGGACACCGTCTTCGCGGCCGTGATGATCACCTGCAACGGCGTGGTGGGCCTCAGCCTTCTGGTCGGCTCACTCCGGCACGGCATCGCCGCGTTCAACCCGGAGGGCACCGGCGCCGCCCTCGCGACGGTGGCGACCCTGGCCACGCTCAGCCTGGTGCTGCCGACGTTCACCACCAGCGCGCCCGGCCCGGAGTTCTCCACCGTGCAGCTCACCTTCGCGGCGCTCTCCTCGCTGATCCTCTACGGCCTGTTCATCGCGACCCTGACCGTGCGGCACCGCGACTACTTCCTGCCGATCACCCGGCACGGCGAAGTGATCACGGTCGAGGAGCACGCCCACGCACCGTCCGCCCGTACCGCTCTGATCAGCCTGGTGATGCTGGGCCTGGCGCTGATCGGCGTCGTCGGACTGGCGAAGGGGGTGTCGCCGACCATCGAGGACGGAGTGGAGGCCGCCGGGCTGCACCACGCAGTGGTCGGCGTGATCATCGCCCTGCTGGTGCTGCTCCCCGAGACCATCGCCGCGGTGCGTTCCGCGCGCCGCGACCGGGTGCAGACCAGCCTGAACCTCGCCCTCGGCTCGGCGATGGCGAGCATCGGCCTGACCATTCCCGCGGTCGCCCTGGCCTCCGTGTGGCTCACCGGGCCGCTGGTCCTGGGCCTGAGCGCCATCCACATGGTGCTGCTCGCCCTGACCGTGGTCGTCGCCTCGCTGACGGTCGTACCGGGACGGGCCACCCCCCTGCAAGGCGGGGTTCACCTGGTGCTGTTCGCGGCGTATCTGGAGCTCGCGATCAATCCGTAGGCGGAGGGTACGGCCGGTCGGGGCGCCGAGGCACCGTGATAGACCGGGGGCCGAGCAGCGGTCGCGCAAGGGCCGCCGCACCCCTCACGGACCGGAGGAACCGTGCCCCGCACCCTGGCCAACGCCCCGATCATGATCCTCAACGGCCCCAACCTGAACCTGCTGGGCCAGCGACAGCCGGAGATCTACGGCTCCGACACCCTCGCCGACGTCGAGGCCCTGTGCGCGAAGACGGCGGCGGCACACGGCGGCACGGTGGACTTCCGGCAGTCCAACCACGAGGGCGAGTTGGTCGACTGGATCCACGAGGCCCGGCTGAACCACTGCGGGATCGTGATCAACCCCGCCGCCTACTCGCACACGTCCGTGGCCGTCCTGGACGCGCTCAACACCTGCGACGGGCTGCCCGTGGTGGAGGTGCACATCTCCAACATCCACCAGCGCGAGCCGTTCCGGCACCACTCCTACGTCTCGCAGCGCGCCGACGGAGTCATCGCGGGGTGCGGGGTGCAGGGATACGCGTTCGCCGTGGAGCGGGTCGCCGCGCTGGCCGGGACGGGACAGGCCCAGGCCTGAGTCGCCGTGGCCGCCGGTCGAGGACGGGAATCGGAGACCGGCGGCCCGTACCGCGCGGGAGCCGTCATCCCGCGCGGGGCTGCCTTGAGTGGACCGCCCCTGCCGGTGGGCCGGGAGCGCGCGCGGAGCCCCGGTGTGTGCGCACGCGTCACACGGGGCGCGCACGTCGGTTCGAGCGCCAAGCGTCCGTGCCGCGCTCCCGGCGCTCACCAGCCGCGTGTGCGCCACTCCGGCAGGTGCGGCCGCTCCGCCCCGAGCGTGGTGTCGTTGCCGTGCCCGGGATAGACCCACGTCTCGTCCGCGAGCACGTCGAAGACTTTGGTCTCCACGTCGTGGATCAGGCTCGCGAACGCCTTCGGGTCCTTGTGGGTGTTGCCCACACCGCCCGGGAAGAGACAGTCCCCCGTGAACACATGGGGATGCCCGTGCGGGTCGTCGTACACCAGGACGATGGAACCCGGCGTGTGGCCGACCAGGTGGCGCGCGGTGAGTTCCACCTGCCCCACCCTGATCGTGTCCCCGTCGTCGACCGCGACGTCGGTCGGCACCGGGATGCCCTCGGCGTCGTACCGGCCGGCGTGGGTGCGGGCGCCGGTGGCGGCGACGACCTCGGCGAGTGCCTGCCAGTGGTCGCCGTGGCGGTGGGTGGTGACGACGGACGCGATGCCGTCGTCACCGATCGTGCCCAGCAGCGTGTGCGCGTCGTTGGCGGCGTCGATCAGCAGTTGCTCGTCGGTGGCCCGGCAGCGCAGCAGATAGGCGTTGTTGTTCATCGGGCCGACCGCGACCTTGGTGATCATCAGGTCCTTGAGCTCGTGCACGTCGGCGGGTCCGCCGACCGTCACCTCTCCGCTGTACGTCATGACGGCCAGCCTAGCTCCGGGAGGCGGTCCGCGGACGGCCGTGCACGGGCTACAGCGGCGGCAGTTCCGGCAACGGGCCGCCGGTCACCGTGAGCGCGGAGCCCTCGCGGCGCCCGGCGAGCCAGCCGAGCAGATCGGCCGGGGGACCGGTCACGGTCACCTCCGGTGCGTCCGCCTCCCGGCCCGTGCGCCACGCGTGCGTACCGTCCGTGAGCCGGGTGGGCGGCACCTCCGGGTGCCCGGTGAAGCGGGCGGCGAGGAAGTCGGTCTCGCGCCCGGTGAACTCCGCCGGAAGATCCTCCAGCTCGTACCCGATGCCCAGGTCCACGTGGTGCAGCTCCACCTCGACCCACCGCCGGAACGGCACCCGGGACGCGGAGTCGGTGACACCGTTGCGCAGCTCCACCGTGCGCGACCAGTCCGCGGGCGCCGCACCGGTCGCCTGGAACCCGGCCGCGCTCTCGCGCACGTCCGTGAGCTGGGCGTCGAGGGGGCGCGGGGCGTCCCGCTCGATGTCGGAGTCCCGGGCCTCGCCGGAGACGTACATGGGGCGTCCTTCGAGGACGTTCACGAGGGCGTCGGCGTTGCGGGCGAGGTGGGCGAGGACGTGGCCGCGGGTCCAGCCGGGAAGCCGTGACGACTCGGTCACGGACACGTTGTCCAGTTTCCCGACCGCGGTGAGCAGCCGTTCGGTCGCGTCACGTACAGACGCCAGGTCATGAGCGTGATCAATCATGGTGCTGACCCTAGACCGGGCCACACCTTCGGGTGAAGGTTGTGGACGACGTCCGCAATTCGAATGCACGTGCTATATGGTCGGAAGCGGCGTCGGGCATGCTGGGAAGTCGGGGTTTGTTGACAACCGGTGAATCCGACCGGCGTTGTCAGTGGCTCCCCCTAGTCTGAGAAAAGACGGGGGCCCGCCCCTGTCACTTCTCTCAAGAAAGGTGCGGACCGGCGTGGCCGACCGTCTCATCGTCCGTGGCGCGCGCGAGCACAACCTGAAGAACGTCTCGCTCGACCTGCCTCGTGACTCGCTCATCGTCTTCACGGGCCTCTCCGGGTCGGGCAAGTCCTCCCTGGCCTTCGACACCATCTTCGCCGAGGGCCAGCGGCGCTACGTGGAGTCGCTCTCCTCCTACGCCCGGCAGTTCCTCGGCCAGATGGACAAGCCGGACGTCGACTTCATCGAGGGGCTCTCCCCGGCGGTCTCCATCGACCAGAAGTCGACCTCGCGCAACCCGCGCTCCACGGTCGGCACCATCACCGAGGTCTACGACTACCTGCGCCTGCTCTTCGCCCGCATCGGCAAGCCGCACTGCCCGGAATGCGGCCGGCCGATCTCGCGCCAGTCGCCGCAGGCCATCGTCGACAAGGTCCTGGAGCTGCCGGAGGGCAGCCGCTTCCAGGTGCTGTCGCCGCTGGTGCGCGAGCGCAAGGGAGAGTTCGTCGACCTGTTCGCGGAGCTCCAGACCAAGGGCTACTCCCGCGCGCGAGTGGACGGCGAGACCATCCAGCTCTCCACCCCGCCGACGCTGAAGAAGCAGGAGAAGCACACCATCGAGGTGGTCGTCGACCGCCTCACCGTCAAGGACTCCGCCAAGCGCCGCCTCACCGACTCCGTCGAGACCGCGCTCGGTCTGTCCGGCGGCATGGTCGTGCTCGACTTCGTCGACCTCCCCGAGGACGACCCCGAGCGCGAGCGCATGTACTCGGAGCACCTGTACTGCCCGTACGACGACCTTTCCTTCGAGGAGCTGGAGCCCCGCTCCTTCTCCTTCAACTCGCCCTTCGGCGCCTGCCCCGACTGCTCCGGCATCGGCACCCGCATGGAGGTCGACCCGGAGCTGATCGTCCCCGACGAGGACAGGTCCCTCGACGAGGGCGCCATCCACCCCTGGTCGCACGGGCACACCAAGGACTACTTCGGCCGCCTGATCGGCGCCCTGGCGGACGCGCTCGGCTTCCGCACGGACATCCCCTTCGCGGGCCTCCCGCTGCGCGCCCGCAAGGCCCTGCTGTACGGACACAAGACCCAGGTCGAGGTCCGCTACCGCAACCGTTACGGCCGCGAGCGCCGGTACACCACGGCCTTCGAGGGCGCGATCCCCTTCGTCAAGCGCCGGCACAGCGAGGCCGAGAGCGACGCCAGCCGCGAGCGCTTCGAGGGCTACATGCGCGAGGTGCCCTGCCCCACCTGTGAGGGCACCCGGCTCAAGCCCCTCGTCCTCGCGGTCACCGTCATGGGCAGGTCGATCGCCGAGGTCTCGGCGATGTCCATCAGCGACTGCGCCGACTTCCTGGGCGAGCTCAAGCTCAGCGCCCGCGACAAGAAGATCGCCGAGCGCGTGCTGAAGGAGGTCAACGAGCGGCTCCGCTTCCTGGTCGACGTCGGCCTGGACTACCTCTCGCTGAACCGCGCGGCCGGCACGCTCTCCGGCGGCGAGGCCCAGCGCATCCGCCTGGCCACCCAGATCGGCTCCGGACTCGTCGGGGTGCTCTACGTCCTCGACGAGCCGTCCATCGGCCTGCACCAGCGCGACAACCATCGGCTGATCGAGACCCTCGTCCGGCTCCGCGACATGGGCAACACTCTCATCGTCGTCGAGCACGACGAGGACACCATCAAGGTCGCCGACTGGATCGTCGACATCGGCCCCGGCGCCGGTGAGCACGGCGGCAAGGTCGTGCACAGCGGCTCCCTCAAGGGACTGCTCGACAACGCCGAGTCGCAGACCGGCCTGTACCTGTCCGGCAGGAAGGCCATCCCGCTGCCCGACATCCGGCGCCCGCACGACCCGACCCGGCAGCTCACCGTGCACGGCGCCCGGGAGAACAACCTCCAGGACATCGACGTGTCCTTCCCGCTGGGCGTCTTCACGGCTGTCACCGGTGTCTCAGGGTCCGGCAAGTCGACCCTGGTCAACGACATCCTGTACACGCACCTGGCGCGCGAGCTGAACGCCGCCCGCAGCGTCCCCGGCCGGCACACGCGCGTGGACGGCGACGACCTCGTCGACAAGGTCGTGCACGTCGACCAGTCGCCCATCGGCCGCACCCCGCGGTCGAACCCGGCGACGTACACCGGCGTCTTCGACCACGTCCGCAAGCTGTTCGCCGAGACGACGGAGGCCAAGGTCCGCGGCTACCTGCCCGGCCGCTTCTCCTTCAACGTCAAGGGCGGCCGCTGCGAGAACTGCGCGGGCGACGGCACGATCAAGATCGAGATGAACTTCCTCCCGGACGTCTACGTCCCGTGCGAGGTCTGCCACGGTGCCCGGTACAACCGGGAGACCCTGGAGGTCCACTACAAGGGCAAGTCCATCGCCGACGTCCTGAACATGCCGATCGAAGAGGCGACCGACTTCTTCGAGGCGGTCCCCGCGATCTCCCGGCACATGAAGACGCTCAAGGACGTCGGCCTCGGCTACGTCCGGCTCGGTCAGTCCGCGACCACCCTGTCCGGCGGCGAGGCCCAGCGCGTCAAGCTCGCCAGCGAGCTGCAGCGCCGCTCCACCGGACGCACTGTCTACGTCCTGGACGAGCCGACCACCGGTCTGCACTTCGAGGACATCAGCAAGCTGCTGACGGTCCTGGCCGGCCTGGTCGACAAGGGCAACACGGTCATCGTCATCGAGCACAACCTCGACGTGATCAAGACCGCCGACTGGGTCGTCGACATGGGCCCCGAGGGCGGCGCCGGCGGTGGCCTGGTGGTCGCCGAGGGCACGCCCGAGCAGGTCGCCGGGGTTGCCACCAGCCACACCGGCAAGTTCCTGCGGGACGTCCTCGGCGCCGACCGGATCAGCGACGCGTCGTCGGTGCGGAGCCCGCGCAAGGCGGTGGCGAAGACGGTGGCGTCCAAGACCACCGCCAAGAAGACCGCGACGAAGTCGGTCGCAGGCACGGCCGCGAAGAAGGCCGCTCCCACGGGGGCTGCGGCGAAGAAGACCGCCGTGAAGACCTCCGACATGAAGACGGCCAAGAAGGCCGCCAAGCCCGCCGCGAAGGAGACGACGCGGACGAGCAAGGCCTGAGCCGAGTCCGGCGCCGCACCGGCACCACCGACGCGCCGGGGTCCACGACCATCGCCCGGGGCGCCCCGGGCCGGGGGCCGGGGCGCCGGCGGGGGCGCCCCCGCCCCCCCGGCCGGCGGGCGGGGCGCGCGCGCAGGGGGGGGGC
>NZ_JBHXNW010000069.1:0-42165 GCF_042717365.1 Streptomyces sp. NPDC058534 | reverse complement strand
GCCCCCCCGCCAGACCCACCCCGCGCGCGCCGCCCGCGCCCCCACCGCCCCCCCCCCCGGCCGGGGGGCCCCCCAATTTGCGGGCGCCCCCCCCGCGTCGTGCGTGCGGCCCGGGCGTGCGGCCCGCGCCCGGCCGGGCGACCTGTCAGTCGGTCACTTCGTGGGCGTACGGCGGTTCGGCGCCCGCGCGGGAGCAGGTGATCGCGGCCGCGCGGGCGGCGAAGCCCAGCAGCCCCGTCCATCCCTCCGGTCCCAGGGCGGCCAGGCCGTCGGGGTCGAGGGCGTCGCGTGCGGCGAGGCCGTGCAGCAGTGCCGCGTTGACCGTGTCGCCCGCACCGATCGTGTCCACCACCTCGACCCGCTCACCCGGAACCGCGTACTCGCCTCCGTCGCGGGTGAACGCGGTCAGCCCGGCGCCACCCCGGGTGACCACGACCGCCGCCGGGCCGTCCGCCAGCCACGCCCGGGGCGTGCCGCCGAGCCACCCGGCGTCCTCCTCGGACAGCTTCAGCAGCGACACGGACGGCAGCCAGCTCTTGAACCGGGCCCGGTAGGCGTCCGGGTCCGGAATCAGTCCGGCCCTGATGTTCGGGTCCAGCGCCGTGAACACGCCCCGCGCGGCCGTCTCGCGCAGCAGCCCCTCGTACGCGCTCGCTCCCGGCTCCAGCACCAGCGAGCAGGTCCCGAAGGACACCGCCCGGGTGCCGGGCGGCAGCGCGGCGGGCACCGTGAACAGCCGGTCCGCCGTCCCGTCGACGTAGAAGGAGTACGCGGCCGAACCGTCCGCATCCACCGAGGCCACGGCGAGCGTCGTCGGCTCGTCCCCGCGCTGCACGGGCGCGACGTCCACACCGGTCTCCCGCAGCCGGTCCAGGAGCGCCTCGCCGAAGGCGTCGTACGAGACCCGGGAGCAGAAGGCGGTGGGGGAGCCGAGGCGGCCCACTGCGACGGCGGTGTTGTACGGGCCGCCGCCGAGGGCCGGCCGCAGTGCGGCGAGGGCGCCCGTGCCCTGCGGTACCAGGTCGATCAGTGCCTCACCGGCGACGACGATCACGGGAGGGTCCTTTCGGGAGCGGTGACGTGGGCTTGCTCGGTCTGCTCGGGGTGCCCGGGTGGCTCAGACCGCCCGGCCTGCTCGGTCTGCTCGGGGCAGCCGCAGGAAGTGCGGTGGACGAAGGCGCAGGGCAGGCGCACGGTCCGGGCGGGCCGGTCCGGCGCGGCGAGGCGTTCCAGCAGCAGCCGGACGGCCTGCGCGCCGAGGTCCCTGCTGGGCTGGGCGACGGCGGTGAGGCGCGGCGTGAAGAGATCGGCCCACGCGAAGTCGTCGAAGCAGCACAGCGCGAGGTCGCCGGGCACGGACAGGCCCCGGTCCCGGAGGGCGCGCAGCGCGCCGATGGTCATCGCGTTGTTGGCCGTGACCAGCGCGGTGGGCGGCACCGCCAGCGACAGCAGGGCCGCGGCGGCTCTTTCGCCGCCTTCCGCCTCGGAGTCGCCGTGGACCAGCAGCCGTTCGTCGAAGGGCAGCCCGGCGGCCGCGAGGCCGTGCCGGTACCCGGTGATCCGCTCGCGCGTCGTGCTGAGCCCCGGCCGGCCCGCGACCAGGCCGATGCGGCGATGGCCGAGTCCGGCGAGATGGCCGACCAGCCGTGTCGTCGGCTCGGCGCTCTCCGCGCAGACCTGGTCGAAGCGCGGCACGCCGTCGCCCTCGGGCACCTCGACCACCCGGTCGAGGAACACGGCCGGCACACGATGGCGCCCGAGATAGGCGACCAGGTCCCGCGGCTCGGCGGAGGGCGCGACGATCATGCCGTCCACGCGCCGCTCGTGCAGCAGCTGTACGACCTTGCGCTCGTGCCCGGGATCGTCGTGGGGGTCGGCGATGAGCAGGCTGTAGCCGTGCTCCAGCGCACTGGCCTCGACGCCCTGGAGGATCTCCGTGAAGTACGGGTTGCTGATCGCCGACACCGCGAGCCCGATCGAGCGGGTGCGGGAGGTCACCAGGGAACGGGCCAGCGTGTTCGGGGTGTAGCCCAGCTCCTCGATGGCGTCGAGCACCGCTTGGCGGGTGCGCGGCAGGACCGGGCGGGTGTCGTTGAGCACGTGCGAGACGGTCGCCACGGAGACTCCGGCGCTCCGCGCGACATCCGCCATGGTCGGCATCGGCGTCCCCCTTCTCCGGTTCTCCTGATCTCCCCTGCCGCAGCGCACCGGCTCCGTGCCGCGAGTGGGTGCGCCGGCCGGGACCGTACCTCATCCGCCGGGTGGACGTAAACGCTTGCGCAAGCGTTTACGCGGCGTGCCCAGGCACCCCGACCCGCCCCGAGGCGCGGCCCCGCCCGCCGGATATCGTCGCCCTGCACGCCCCCTGAACAGTGGAGACCCCATGCCTGGCCGCCCCGCCCCGAGCCGCCGTACCGTCCTGCGCTCGGCGGCCCTCACGCCCGTCGCCGGACTCGCGACGGCCGCCTGCTCACCGGGCGACGACGGTGCCGCGCCGGCCAGGCCCACCGCACCCGTCGAGCTGGGAGCGGAGGGCGAGGTCGCCAAGGGTGCGACGAAGCTCTACCCCGACGGGAACGTGGTGGTCAGCCGGGCCGAGGACGGCACCCTGAAGGCGTTCAGCACGGTCTGCACGCACGCGGGGTGCCCCATCAAGAAGCTGGAGGGCACGAAGCTGGTCTGCCCCTGTCACGGCAGCGAGTTCGACGCCCGGACCGGCGAGGTGCTGCACGCCCCGGCGACCGCGCCGCTCATCGAGCTCCCGGTCGAGGTGAAGCAGGGCCGCATCGTCGCGAGCCCAGGGACCTGACCGGGAGCGGGCCGGAGCCGCCGGCTGAACCAGCCCGCTGCCCGCCCGCTTCCCAGCCTGCTCCCCGTCCACTCACTTCCAGTCCCACCCGATCCCCAGCATCCCCGCCCGCGCCCGCGGCTCCACGAGATGCACCGAGTGGTGCCGGCCGCTGAGGGCCAGCTCCTGCCGGCCGCCGCGCGGTGCCGCCGGCGAGTGCTGGGTGAACCGGTGGCAGCGCACCGGCAGCGCCGCGGCGTCGAACCGCACCTGGAGCGCGTACTGCCCGCCCGCCGAACCGAACCCGCGGACGTACTCCCGCGACACCCCCGCCGTGCCGTCCTCCACGCCGTAGCGGAAGAGATGGGTGTCCCCGGCGCGCAGCCATGTGTCGAAGAGCACCTCGGTCACGAGCAGACCGGTGTCGTGGTGGATGCGGACGCGTCCCGTGCGGCAGTTCTCCAGCGCGTGGACGGTCATCCGCGCGGGAGCGCATCCCGGATCGCCGTAGTGGACGGCGACGAAGCGGTCGACGCCGTCGCGGTGGGCGCGGACGATGTGGTGCGACTCGCGTCCCGCCAGCTCCCGGTGTGCTCCGACGCGGATCAGTTCGTGGTGGCCGAGGATGTGCACCCCGCCGTCCTGCGACGGTTGGCCCAGTTCGGCCAGCAGCCGGTCCAGGACGCCCGAAGCCTCCAGGTGGGCGCGGTAGGAGCGGGCGGCGGGCCGCCGCTCGGGGGAGTCCTCGTCGGCGTCGGCGAGCAGGCGTATCAGCGATTCCTCGGGCAGCTGGAGTATCTCCTCCAGGGCTCGCACGGCCCGCAGCGACTCGGGGCGCTGCGGGCGGCGAGCGCCCTGCTGCCAGTAGCTCAGGCTGGTGACGCCCACCTTCACCCCGTGGCGCGACAGATGGTGCTGCACGCGCTGCAGCGGTAGTCCACGAGCGGCGATCGCGGCGCGCAGGGCGACGTGGAAGGGGCCACCGCGCAGGGCCGAGTCGAGTTCCGCGGTGGCGACGTCCGCGTGCTGTGTGGCGTGCGGCATGCAGGGGCCTTTCTGTGAAGTTCACGACGGCTGGTCAGACCGTTCGACGCGGATCGGCCGGGGCCGCCCTCCCCCGGTCGCGGCGCAGCGGTCTTCACATCCGTACGCCGTGCTTCAGGGCCCCGAGTCCCCCCGCATTGAAGCGTGTTGACCTAGTCCCGACAACACCTGACGCCCGACCGTCACGCGCTCCTGGCCGAGAACGCACGGGCCCGCCGTCCCGAGGGCACGCGGCGTGACCGACCGGCCCCGGACCGTCCTCCCCGGGCTTCCCCGGCGGCCGTCCACAGGGGCCCGGCCCGTCGTCCACAGGGCCGCCGGAGTGTCGGCCCTCGCCAGTAGGGTGTGAGTCATGGCCGACCCCTCCAGCTACCGCCCCAGGCCGGGTGAGATCCCGGACTCCCCGGGGGTGTACAGGTTCCGTGACGAGCACCGCCGGGTGATCTACGTCGGAAAGGCGAAGAGCCTGCGCCAGCGCCTGGCGAACTACTTCCAGGACCTGGCGAACCTCCACCCCCGCACCCGCACCATGGTCACCACAGCCGCGTCCGTGGAGTGGACTGTGGTGTCCACGGAGGTCGAGGCGCTCCAGCTGGAGTACTCCTGGATCAAGGAGTACGACCCCCGGTTCAACGTCAAGTACCGCGACGACAAGAGCTACCCGTATCTCGCGGTGACGATGAACGAGGAGTTCCCGCGCGTCCAGGTGATGCGCGGCCACAAGAAGAAGGGCGTGCGCTACTTCGGGCCGTACGGGCACGCCTGGGCCATCCGTGACACGGTCGACCTCCTGTTGCGCGTCTTCCCGGTGCGCACCTGCTCCGCCGGTGTCTTCAAGAACGCCGCCCGCACCGGCCGCCCCTGTCTGCTCGGCTACATCGGCAAGTGCTCCGCCCCCTGTGTGGAGCGGATCTCCGCCGAGGACCACCAAGAGCTGGCCGAGGAGTTCTGCGACTTCATGGCCGGCCGCACCGGCACCTATCTGCGCCGGCTGGAGCGGAAGATGGACGAGGCGGCCGAGGACATGGAGTACGAGCGGGCGGCCCGTCTGCGCGACGACATCGGGGCGCTCAGGAAGGCCATGGAGAAGAGCGCGGTCGTGCTCGCCGACGCCACCGACGCCGACCTGATCGCGGTCGCGGAGGACGAGCTGGAGGCGGCCGTCCAGATCTTCCACGTGCGCGGCGGACGTGTGCGCGGCCAGCGCGGCTGGGTCACCGACAAGGTGGAGGAGATCACCACCGGCGCCCTCGTGGAACACGCCCTCCAGCAGTTGTACGGGGAGGAGACCGGGGACGCCGTTCCCAAGGAGGTCCTGGTTCCCGCCCTGCCCGATCCGGTGGAGCCGGTCCAGCAGTGGCTGACCGACCGCCGGGGTTCGGGCGTGTCGCTCCGCATCCCACAACGCGGCGACAAGAAGGCGCTGATGGAGACCGTCCAGCGCAACGCCCAGCAGGCGCTCGTCCTGCACAAGACCAAGCGCGCCTCCGACCTGACGACGCGCTCGCGCGCCCTGGAGGAGATCGCCGACGCCCTGGATCTCGACAGCGCCCCGCTGCGGATCGAGTGCTACGACATCTCCCACCTCCAGGGCGACGACGTCGTGGCCTCCATGGTCGTCTTCGAGGACGGACTGGCCCGGAAGAGCGAATACCGGCGGTTCCAGATCAAGGGCTTCAGGGGACAGGACGACGTCCGTTCCATGCACGAGGTCATCACCCGCCGCTTCCGCCGCTATCTCGCCGAGAAGGAGCGGACCGGCGAGTGGACGGACGGGGAGGACAACGGCGACGGCGTGCCGCGGGCGAACGGCCGGGCCGGCACGGACACCGGCGTCACGACGGCCACCACGAACGGCGAGATCGCCGAACGCGACCGCGCCGCCACGCCCGACCGAACCGCCACGCCGACCGAACACGCCGCCATGCCCGACCACCACTCCACGCCCGCGCACGAAGCCGCACCCCACCACCGCGCCACGCCCGGCCGCGCCGCCGCCGACCTCGCCCTCACCGACGGGCCCGCGCTCAAGGACGACGACGGCCGCCCCAAGCGCTTCGCCTACCCGCCCCAGCTCGTCGTCGTCGACGGCGGACAGCCGCAGGTGGCGGCCGCCCAGCGGGCCCTGGACGAACTAGGCATCGACGACATCGCCGTCTGCGGCCTCGCCAAGCGGCTGGAGGAAGTCTGGCTGCCCCGCGAGGACGACCCGGTCGTCCTGCCGCGCACCAGCGAGGGCCTGTACTTGCTCCAGCGGGTCCGCGACGAGGCCCACCGCTTCGCGATCACCTATCAGCGCACCAAGCGTGCCAAACGCTTCCGCTCCAGCCCGCTGGACGAGGTGCCGGGCCTGGGGGAGACCCGCAAGCAGGCGCTGATCAAGCACTTCGGTTCGGTGAAGAAGCTGCGGTCGGCGACGATCGACCAGATCTGCGAGGTGCACGGCATAGGCCGAAAGACGGCCGAGACGGTCGCCGTGGCCCTCGCCCGGGCCACCCCGGCCGCGCCCGCCGTGAACACGGCGACCGGAGAGATCATGGATGACGAGGACGGGGCGCCCGAGACGACGGCGGACGCCCCGGGGGAGCCCGTGTCCGCGGGCACCCCGGACGAACGACGGGGGCAGGAGAGATGACCGAGCACGAGGCACAGCCCACAGCGGGACGAGAACAGGCCCACCGCACGACCGGCGAGGACGCCGGCCCGCAGACGGCCGGCTCCGGACCGGGCCAGGACGACGGAGCACAGGTGAGTACGGGCAAGGAAACAGCCGGGGCGCAGGAGGCGGCCATCCCCGAGCTGGTGATCATCTCCGGCATGTCCGGAGCCGGCCGCTCGACGGCCGCCAAGTGTCTGGAGGACCTCGGCTGGTTCGTCGTCGACAACCTGCCGCCCGCGCTGATCCCCACCATGGTGGAGCTCGGCGCCCGTTCGCAGGGCAACGTGGCCCGCATCGCGGTCGTCGTCGACGTCCGCGGCCGGCGCTTCTTCGACAACCTGCGCGAATCCCTCGCCGATCTCGAAGCCCGCGCGGTGACCCGGCGGATCGTCTTCCTGGAGTCCTCCGACGACGCGCTGGTGCGCCGCTTCGAGTCGGTGCGCCGCCCGCACCCCCTCCAGGGCGACGGCCGCATCGTCGACGGCATCGCCGCCGAGCGGGAACTCCTTCGCGAGCTGCGCGGCGACGCCGACCTGGTGATCGACACCTCCAGCCTCAACGTGCACGAGCTGCGCGCCAAGATGGACGCCCAGTTCGCCGGTGAGGAGGAGCCCGAGCTGCGGGCCACCGTCATGTCCTTCGGCTTCAAGTACGGCCTGCCGGTCGACGCCGACCTGGTCGTGGACATGCGCTTCCTGCCCAACCCGCACTGGGTCCCGGAGCTGCGCCCCTTCACCGGCCTGAACGAGGAGGTGTCCTCGTACGTCCTCAACCAGCCGGGCGCCAAGGAGTTCCTCGACCGCTACGCCGAGCTGCTCCAGCTGATCGCCGCGGGCTACCGCCGGGAGGGCAAGCGCTATGTGACCGTCGCCGTCGGCTGTACGGGCGGCAAGCACCGGTCCGTGGCCATGTCGGAGAAGCTCGCCGCCCGGCTCGCCGCCGAGGGCGTGGAGACGGTGGTCGTCCACCGGGACATGGGACGGGAATGACTGGACGTACTCCGCGGCTGAGCAGGCTGCGCCGGGTGGTGCCCGAGGGACGCGGCGGCAGACCCGCCGAGACCCGCGCCGCCCGGCCCGAACAGGCGCGCGGCGGCAGGCCGCGCCGCCGGGGCGCCCAGCCCAAGGTCGTCGCCCTCGGCGGCGGCATGGGACTGTCCGCCTCGCTCGCCGCACTGCGCCGGATCACCGGCGACCTCACCGCCGTCGTCACCGTGGCCGACGACGGCGGCTCCAGCGGGCGCCTGCGCGACGAGCTGGGCGTGCTGCCGCCCGGCGACCTGCGCAAGGCGCTGGCCGCGCTGTGCGGCGACGACGACTGGGGCCAGACCTGGGCCCGCGTCATCCAGCACCGCTTCCAGTCCCAGGGCGACCTGCACGACCACGCGGTCGGCAATCTGCTGATCGTCGCCCTGTGGGAGCAGCTCGGCGACCACGTCCAGGCGCTGGACCTGGTCGGCAAGCTGCTCGGCGCGCACGGGCGGGTGCTGCCCATGTCCGCCGTCCCGCTGGAGCTGCAGGCCCTGGTCCGGGGGCACGACCCGGGCCGCCCGGACGAGGTGGACACCGTACGGGGGCAGGCGACGGTGGCGCTCACGCCCGGTGAGGTGCAGTCCGTGCACCTGGTGCCGGGCGCCCCGCCGGCCGTCCCCGAGGCGGTCGACGCCGTCCTGGACGCCGACTGGGTGGTGCTCGGCCCGGGCTCCTGGTTCTCCTCGGTCATCCCGCATCTGCTCGTGCCGGATCTGCTGGACGCGCTGGCCGAGACGAAGGCCCGCCGGGTCCTCTCCCTCAACCTCGCTCCGCAGCCCGGAGAAACCGAGGGGTTCTCTCCGCAGCGTCATTTGGAGGTTTTGGGACGACACGCCCCTAAACTCGCCCTGGACGTGGTGCTGGCCGACGAGGCCGCCGTGCCCGACCGTGACTCGCTCACCGACGCCGCGAAACGGTTCGGTGCCGCGGTCGAACTGGCTCCGGTCGCCCGGACCGACGGGACCCCGAGGCACGACCCGGAGCTGCTGGCCGCCGCGTACGACCGTATTTTTCGGATGCATGGAAGGATCGGCCCATGGCGATGACGGCAGCGGTGAAGGACGAGATCTCCCGGCTCCCCGTCACCCGGACCTGCTGCAGAAAGGCGGAGGTATCCGCCGTCCTGCGGTTCGCCGGCGGCCTTCACCTGGTGAGCGGGCGCATTGTGATCGAGGCGGAGCTGGACACCGCGCGGGCGGCCCGCCGGCTCAAGCAGGACATCCTGGAGATCTTCGGGCACAGCTCGGAGCTGATCGTGATGGCGCCGGGCGGGCTGCGCCGCGGCTCGCGTTACGTCGTTCGGGTGGTCGCGGGCGGTGACCAGCTGGCCCGGCAGACCGGCCTGGTGGACGGGCGGGGCCGCCCCATCCGCGGCCTGCCGCCGCAGGTGGTCTCGGGGGCCACCTGCGACGCGGAGGCCGCCTGGCGCGGCGCCTTCCTGGCGCACGGCTCGCTCACCGAGCCCGGCCGTTCCTCCTCCCTGGAGGTGACCTGCCCGGGTCCGGAGGCCGCGCTCGCGCTGGTCGGCGCCGCCCGCCGGCTGTCGATCCCCGCCAAGGCCCGCGAGGTGCGCGGCGTGGACCGGGTCGTCGTCCGCGACGGCGACGCGATCGGCGCGCTGCTCACCCGGCTCGGCGCCCACGACTCGGTGCTGGCCTGGGAGGAGCGGCGGCTGCGCCGTGAGGTCCGCGCCACCGCCAACCGCCTGGCCAACTTCGACGACGCCAACCTGCGCCGCTCGGCCCGCGCGGCCGTCGCCGCGGGTGCCCGGGTCCAGCGGGCCCTGGAGATCCTCGCCGACGACGTGCCCGAGCACCTCGCGGCCGCGGGGCGGCTGCGCATGGAGCACAAGCAGGCCTCCCTGGAGGAGCTGGGCGCCCTCGCGGACCCGCCGCTGACCAAGGACGCCGTCGCGGGCCGCATCCGCCGCCTGCTGGCCATGGCCGACAAGCGGGCCTCGGACCTCGGCATCCCCAGCACGGACGCCAACCTCGGCGACGAGGAGCTTGCGGACAACCTCGTCGGCTGACCGAACACGCGTCGGCCCGCCGCACACGCACCGGCCCCGCCGCACACGAGCCGTCAACAAACCGGTGCGGGCGCCCACGTGGGTGACCCGCACCGGTTTTCGCGTGTCTTTACCGCGCCCTTGACTCGATCATGAGCTGTCATGAGCCTGGCATCTGTTCGCCACTGTGGCGGAACCAGGCCTGTCAGACAGGCCCCATCTAGGGGGGTTCATGAGACGAAGAGCGAGATCGATCCTCGCCGTCGGCGCGCTCCTGATCGGCGGAGCGGGCTTCGCACCCGTCGCCCAGGCACAACCCGCGGGTCCGGTGACCCCGGACGCGGACGAGGTGAAGGTCTTCCGTGCCGACGTCACCCAGCAGCAGGTGCCCCTGCTGCTGGCCGCCGGCCAGGACGGCCACGAACTCGGTGAGCGGGTCCCCGACCGGGGCACCGCCACCGTGGAGGTCTACCTCACCGACCAGCAGGCCGACAAGCTGGAGAAACAGGGCGTCGACCTCACCGAGCACTCCCTTTCCTCCCGGGCCGAGAAACGCGTCGAGGACGCCGCCGACGGCGTCTTCCGCCCGTACAGCGGCAGCGGCGGCCTCCGCGAGGAGATCCTGCGGACCGCCCGGAAGAACCCCCGGCTCACCAAGGTCGTCTCCATCGGCAGGACGGTGAACGGCCAGGACATCCTCGCGCTCAAGCTCACCAAGAACGCGAAGAAGTCGAAGGACGGCTCCAAGCCCTCCGTCCTCTACATGTCCAACCAGCACGCGCGCGAGTGGATCACCCCGGAGATGACCCGGCGGCTGATGCACCACTATCTGGACAAGTACGACGAGGACCGGCGGATCAGGAAGCTGGTCGACTCCACCGAACTGTGGTTCCTCCTGTCGGCCAACCCCGACGGTTACGACCACACGTTCGAGAACACCGACAACCGCCTGTGGCGCAAGAACCTGCGCGACAACAACGGCGACGGCGCCATCGGCACCGGCGACGGCGTCGACCTCAACCGCAACTTCGCCTACAAGTGGGGCTACGACGACGAGGGCTCGTCCCCCAACCCCACCAGCCAGACCTACCGGGGCGCCGGCCCGAACTCCGAGCCCGAGACCAAGGCCCTGGACCGCTTCCAGAAGCGGATCGGCTTCACGTACGGCATCAACTACCACTCCGCCGCGGAACTCATCCTCTACGGGGTCGGCTGGCAGGTGGCCACGAACACCCCGGACGACGTCCTCTACAAGGCGCTCGCCGGCACGCCCGACAACCCCGCGATCCCCGGCTACCACCCCCAGGTCTCCTCGGAGCTGTACACCACCAACGGCGAGGCGGACGGCCACGCGGCCAACGTCAACGGCGTGGCGATGTTCACCCCGGAGATGTCGACCTGCCAGACCGTGTCCGAGCAGGACCCCGACGACGAGTGGAACGCCGGCGACTGCCAGTCGGGCTTCAACTTCCCCGACGACGAGAAGCTGATCCAGCGGGAGTTCGCGAAGAACATCCCCTTCGCGCTCTCCGTCGCCGAGAGCGCCGCCCACCCGGACCGGCCGTCCTCCTCGGTCGGCCTGGACGCCGCCGACTTCACCCCGGGCGCCTTCACCACGTCCTACTCGCGCGGCGCCGACCAGGAGGTCTCCGTCGTCGCCCGCAAGTCCGTGCGCGACAAGGAACTGAAGTACCGCGTCAACGGCGGACGCACCCACGACGTGCGGCTGAAGCACTGGCGGGGCGGCGAGACGTACGGCGGTGAGGACAACCTCTACTTCGACGAGTACCGCGCCAAGGTCCGGCACGGCGAACGCGGTGACCGGGTCGAGGTCTGGTTCACCGGCGAGACCAAGGGCGGCAGACGCACCGCGAGCGAGCACTTCACGTACACGGTCGCGGAGCGGCCACGCGCGGACGTCCTCGTCGTCGCCGAGGAAGGCGCGAAGGCCACACAGACCCGGACCTACGTCGACGCCCTGAAGGCGAACGGCAAGCGGGCCGCCGTCTGGGACGTCGCCACACAGGGCGCCCCCGACGCGCTCGGCGTCCTCGGCCACTTCGACACCGTCGTCCACTACACGGGCGCCGCGGTGCCCGGCAACGCCACCCAGCTCCAGCTGCGCCCCTTCCTCAACGAGGGCGGCCGGCTGATCGAGGCCGGCGAGCAGGCGGGCGGCGACGTCGACCTCGGCGGAGGCAACCTCTCCGACGACTTCAGCCAGTACTACCTGGGCGCCTACACCCGCACCTCGACCACCGGCGCCGCCGGATTCACCGGCACCGGCCGGCTCGACGGAACCACCGGCGCGCTCGGCGCCGCGCCCGGCAACCCGCTGGACGCCGCCGGAACCTACAGCGTCACCTCGGACGAGCTGCCCGCCGACACCCATCCGCAGTTCGCGAGCGAGGGCGCCGGCGAGTTCGCCGGGACGGTCAACCCGTACGGGCCCTACGCGGGCGCGTGGATGGCGGCCGCCGTCCACACCGACGACGCCTACAAGCGCCTCACCCGCACCGTCGACCTCACCGGCGTCACCGCCGCCGGCCGCCCCACGCTCCGCACCCAGCTGCTGTGGGACACCGAACGCGGCTACGACCACGCCCTGGTCGAGGCGCACACCACCGGCGCCGACGACTGGACCACGCTCCCCGAGGCGGGCGGCGCCACCGGTACGGCCGTGCCCGCGGAGTGCGGGGCAGGCTTCTACGTCGGCGAGCATCCCTGGCTGGAGCACTACCTCACCCTGTCCGACGACGGCTGCACCGCGACCGGCACCACCGGTCAGTGGAACAGCCTCACCGGCGCCTCCGGGGGCTGGCGGCAGGTCGAGTTCGACCTGAGCGCCTACGCCGGGAAGTCCGTGGACGTGTCGATCGCCTACGTCACCGACCCCGGCAGCGGCGGGCGCGGCGTCCTCGCCGACGAGGCCTCGCTGGTCGTCGGCTCCACGGCGACCGGCACCGAGGGCTTCGAGACCTCGCTGGGTGCCTGGCAGGTCTCCGGGCCGCCCGCGGGCAGCCCCGCCGTCCTGAAGGACTGGGCCCGCACCGGGACCCTGTTCCAGACGTACGGCGCGGTCACCACGGACGACACCGTGCTGCTGGGCTTCGGCCTGGAGCACCTCACCGAGCCGGCCGCCCGGGCGGCACTGGTCCGGCAGGCGCTGCGTGCCCTGGACGAGTGAATCCCGGCCCGGCGGGGACCGGAGGATGTAACCAAATCGGGTGATCGGTCCCCGTGGCGCACGACGGTCCGTACCCCTACTGGCGGGTACGGACCGCCGTGCCGGGTATGGGGCGTCTCGATGTCACCCCGCAAGCATCGGAGAGGTAGGGTCGGGGTTGGTCGGGGACATCCCAAATACAGCTCGCCGGCACATCGGGCCGGCGTACCAACGAGGAGATCGGTTCGTGACGATCCGCGTAGGCATCAACGGCTTTGGCCGCATCGGTCGTAACTACTTCCGCGCGCTGCTGGAGCAGGGTGCAGACATCGAGATCGTGGCTGTCAACGACCTGGGTGACACCGCGACCACCGCCCACCTGCTGAAGTACGACACCATCCTCGGCCGCCTCAAGCAGGAGGTCACGCACACCGAGGACACCATCACCGTCGACGGCAGGACCATCAAGGTCCTCTCCGAGCGCAACCCGGCCGACATCCCGTGGGGTCAGCTGGGCGTCGACATCGTGATCGAGTCGACCGGCATCTTCACCAAGAAGGCCGACGCCGAGAAGCACATCGCCGGTGGGGCCAAGAAGGTCCTCATCTCGGCTCCGGCCAAGGACGAGGACATCACCATCGTGATGGGCGTCAACCAGGACAAGTACGACCCGGCGAACCACCACGTCGTCTCCAACGCCTCCTGCACCACCAACTGTGTGGCGCCGATGGCCAAGGTCCTCGACGAGAACTTCGGCATCGTCAAGGGCCTGATGACGACGGTCCACGCGTACACCAACGACCAGCGCATCCTGGACTTCCCGCACAAGGACCTGCGCCGCGCCCGCGCCGCCGCGGAGAACATCATCCCGACCACCACGGGTGCCGCCAAGGCCACCGCGCTGGTCCTCCCGCAGCTCAAGGGCAAGCTCGACGGCATCGCGATGCGCGTCCCGGTCCCCACCGGTTCGGCCACCGACCTGGTCGTGGAGCTCCAGCGCGAGGTCACCAAGGACGAGGTCAACGCCGCGTTCAAGAAGGCCGCCGACGACGGCGACCTCAAGGGCGTCCTGTTCTACACCGAGGACGCGATCGTCTCCTCGGACATCGTCGGCGACCCGGCCTCCTGCACCTTCGACTCCTCCCTGACCATGGTCCAGGAAGGCAAGTCGGTGAAGATCCTCGGCTGGTACGACAACGAGTGGGGCTACTCGAACCGCCTCGTCGACCTCACGGTCTTCGTCGGCGAGCAGCTCTGAGCGACTCAGACTCAGCAGGCACCTCGCATGCGGTAGCAGGGCTCGGGCAGCGCAACGTCGCGCCGTCCGGGCCCTGCGTCGCGTCCGCTGTGACCGGCCCTCGT
This sequence comes from Streptomyces sp. NPDC058534, assembly GCF_042717365.1. Classification (NCBI taxonomy): domain Bacteria; kingdom Bacillati; phylum Actinomycetota; class Actinomycetes; order Kitasatosporales; family Streptomycetaceae; genus Streptomyces; species Streptomyces sp. NPDC058534. Next base: position 28,107 of record NZ_JBHXNW010000069.1, on the reverse strand, counting down.
AGGATCACGAGCGATCCGAGAACCCAGGAGCCCTCTTGAAGACGATCGACGAACTGCTCTCCGAAGGCGTCGCGGGCAAGCGCGTATTCGTCCGCGCCGACCTCAACGTGCCGCTGGACGGCACCACCATCACCGACGACGGCCGCATCCGCGCCGTGGTGCCCACCGTCAAGGCCCTGGCGGACGCGGGCGCGCGCGTGATCGTCGCCTCGCACCTGGGCCGCCCCAAGGGCGCCCCGGACCCCGTCTACTCGCTGGCCCCGGCCGCCGCCCGTCTCGGTGAACTGCTCGGCGCCGACGTCGCCTTCGCCCAGGACACCGTCGGCCCGTCCGCCGAGGCCGCCGTGGCCGGCCTCGCCGACGGCGGCGTCGCGGTGCTGGAGAACCTGCGCTTCAACGCCGGGGAGACCAGCAAGGACGACGCCGAGCGCGCCGCCTTCGCCGACAAGCTGGCCGGCCTCGCGGACGTCTACGTGGGCGACGGCTTCGGCGCCGTGCACCGTAAGCACGCCTCGGTCTTCGACCTCCCCAAGCGGCTGCCGCACTACGCCGGCTACCTGATCGCCACCGAGGTCGGCGTCCTCAAGAAGCTCACCGACGACGTCCGGCGCCCGTACGTGGTCGCCCTCGGCGGCGCCAAGGTCTCGGACAAGCTCGCCGTCATCGACGAGCTGCTCGGCAAGGCCGACCGGCTCCTCATCGGCGGCGGCATGGCCTACACCTTCCTCAAGGCCAAGGGCTACGAGGTCGGTGTCTCCCTCCTCCAGGAGGACCAGATCCCGGCCGTCAAGGAGTACATCGAGCGCGCGGAGAAGACCGGCGTCGAGCTGGTCCTCCCCGTCGACGTCGTGGTCGCGCCCGGGTTCCCCGACCTCAAGGCGAAGGCGCCGACCCACCCCGACACCGTCGCCGCGGACGCCGTCCCGGCGGACCGGATGGGGCTGGACATCGGCCCCGAGTCCCGCAAGCTGTACGCGTCCAAGCTCGCCGACGCCGCCACCGTCTTCTGGAACGGGCCCATGGGCGTCTTCGAGCACCCCGACTACGCCGAGGGCACCAAGACGGTCGCCCAGGCGCTTCTCGACGCCCCGGGCTTCACCGTGGTCGGCGGCGGCGACTCCGCCGCGGCCGTGCGGACGCTCGGTTTCGACGAGAACGCGTTCGGCCACATCTCGACCGGCGGCGGCGCCTCCCTCGAATACCTCGAGGGCAAGACGCTCCCCGGCCTCGCCGCACTGGAGGACTGACCCGCAATGGCATCCAATCCGTCCGGACGCACGCCGCTGATGGCGGGCAACTGGAAGATGAACCTCAACCACCTCGAGGCCATCGCCCACGTCCAGAAGCTCGCCTTCGCCCTCGCGGACAAGGACTACGACGCCGTCGAGGTCGCCGTCCTCGTGCCCTTCACCGACCTGCGCTCCGTGCAGACCCTGGTCGAGCACGACAAGCTCAAGATCAAGTACGGCGCTCAGGACATCTCCGCCCACGACGGCGGCGCCTACACCGGCGAGATCTCCGGCGCGATGCTGGCCAAGCTGCGCTGCACCTACGTCGCGATCGGCCACTCCGAGCGCCGGCAGTACCACGCGGAGACCGACGAGCAGGTCAACGCCAAGGTCAAGGCGGCCTACAAGCACGGCCTGACCCCGATCATGTGCGTCGGCGAGGAGCTGGAGGTCCGCGAGGCGGGCAACCACGTCGCCCACACCCTCGCCCAGGTCGAGGGCGGTCTCAAGGACCTCCCGGCCGAGCAGGCCGAGTCGATCGTGATCGCCTACGAGCCCGTCTGGGCCATCGGCACCGGCAAGGTCTGCGGCGCCGACGACGCCCAGGAGGTCTGCGCGGCCGTCCGCGGCAAGCTCGCCGAGCTGTACACGCAGGAGCTGGCCGACAAGGTCCGCATCCAGTACGGCGGCTCGGTCAAGTCCGGCAACGTCGCCGAGATCATGGCGCAGACAGACATCGACGGTGCCCTGGTCGGCGGTGCCTCGCTGGACTCGGACGAGTTCGTCAAGATCGTCCGCTTCCGCGACCAGTAGGTCGACCAGTGAGTATGCGGTAGCGGCGATACGTCGTACCCTTGCGGGGGCATGGTGGCCTGCTTCACCCTGCCCCCGCCGTTCATCCGAAGCCGAGGAAGTTGGTCCAGCCGTGGTTATGGGGTTCTCGATCGCCCTGATCGTCTTCAGCCTGCTGCTGATGCTGCTGGTGCTGATGCACAAGGGGAAGGGCGGCGGCCTCTCCGACATGTTCGGTGGCGGCATGCAGTCGTCCGTCGGCGGTTCCTCCGTCGCCGAGCGCAACCTCGACCGGATCACCGTGGTGGTCGGTCTGGCGTGGTTCGCGTGCATCATGGTGCTCGGCCTGCTCATGAAGGCCAACAACTGACACCTCACGCACTTGTACACGTAAAGCCCCATGTCCGGTACGCGCTTCACCGCGCCGCCTATCATGGGGCTTGCGTCTGTGCTGTGGGGCTTGTAACTCCAATCACTGGACGCGCGTTGGGCCTTACGTAGACTGAGGCGCTCGCAGCGAAGCGAACGCCGACTCGCTTTGCGGCACCATCACGCAGGGAGTTACGACCGTGGCAAGTGGCAACGCGATCCGGGGAAGCCGGGTCGGGGCGGGGCCGATGGGTGAGGCCGAGCGTGGCGAGTCCGCGCCGCGTCTGCGCATCTCCTTCTGGTGCTCCAACGGACACGAGACACAGCCGAGCTTCGCGAGCGACGCCCAGGTCCCCGAGACCTGGGACTGCCCGCGCTGCGGCTTCCCCGCCGGACAGGACCGGGACAACCCACCGGACCCGCCGCGCACCGAGCCCTACAAGACGCACCTGGCGTACGTGCGCGAACGCCGGAGCGACGCGGACGGCGAGGCGATCCTCGCCGAGGCGCTCGCGAAACTGCGCGGCGAGATCTAGGGACTGCCGGAGTTCCGTCTCCGTCGGTCGCCTTCTTCTCTGATCAATTAGGTTGGAACAGCCGGGACAGCTGGGACACCTGAGGAAGAAGGCTGAAGACCGCCATGAACGCAGACGGCCGTACCAGGCTCGACCAGACGCCCGAATGGACCGCGCTGGCGATCCACCGCGAGCAACTCGGTGACGTGCGGCTGCGCGAGCTGTTCGCCGCGGACCCGGAGCGGGGGACGGGCTGGTCGCTGCGGGTGGGAGACCTGTACGTCGACCACTCGAAGCACCTCGTCACCGACGAGACGCTCCGACTGCTGCGCCAACTGGCCGCCGCCACCGGTGTCTTCGGGCTGCGCGACGCCATGTTCCGCGGCGAGCGGATCAACATCACCGAGGACCGGGCGGTCCTGCACACCGCGCTGCGCGCCCCGCGGGACGCGGTGATCGAGGTGGACGGCGAGAACGTCGTGCCGAAGGTGCATGCCGTCCTGGACCGGATGGCCCCCTTCGCGGACCGGGTCCGTTCCGGCGAGTGGACCGGCCACACCGGCAGGCGCATCCGCAACGTCGTCAACATCGGCATCGGCGGCTCCGACCTCGGCCCGGCGATGGCGTACGAGGCGCTGCGCGCCTTCACCGACCGCTCGCTGACCTTCCGGTTCGTGTCCAACGTGGACGGCGCGGACCTGCACGAGGCGGTCCGGGACCTGGACCCGGCCGAGACGCTGTTCATCGTGGCGTCCAAGACGTTCACGACGATCGAGACGATCACGAACGCCACGTCGGCGCGTTCCTGGCTGCTGGAAGCCTTCGACGGTGATGACAAGGCGGTCGCGAAGCACTTCGTGGCGCTGTCCACGAACGCGGAGAAGGTGGCCGACTTCGGCATCGACACGGCCAACATGTTCGAGTTCTGGGACTGGGTCGGCGGCCGGTACTCCTACGACTCGGCGATCGGGCTGTCCCTGATGATCGCCATCGGCCCGGACCGCTTCCGGGAGATGCTCGACGGCTTCCGCATCGTCGACGACCACTTCCGCACCGCGCCCGCCGAGTCCAACGTGCCCTTGCTGATGGGCCTGTTGGGCATCTGGTACGGCAACTTCCACGACGCGCAGTCGCACGCGGTGCTGCCGTACAGCCACTACCTGTCGAAGTTCACCGCCTACCTCCAGCAGCTCGACATGGAGTCCAACGGCAAGTCCGTCGACCGCGAGGGCCGTGCGGTGGAGTGGCAGACCGGGCCGGTGGTCTGGGGCACCCCCGGCACCAACGGCCAGCACGCCTACTACCAGCTGATCCACCAGGGCACCAAGCTGATCCCGGCGGACTTCATCGGCTTCGCCCGGCCGGTCGCCGAGCTGAGCGACGGACTCAAGGACCAGCACGACCTGCTGATGGCCAACTTCTTCGCCCAGACCCAGGCCCTCGCCTTCGGCAAGACCCCGGACGAGGTGCGCGCCGAGGGGGTACCGGAGGAACTGGTCCCGCACAGGACGTTCCGGGGCGACCGTCCCACGACCACGATCCTCGCGCGGGAGCTGACCCCGTCGGTGCTCGGGCAACTCGTCGCGCTGTACGAGCACAAGGTGTTCGTGCAGGGCGCGGTGTGGGGCGTCGACTCCTTCGACCAGTGGGGTGTCGAGCTGGGAAAGGTGCTGGCCAAGCGGATCGAGCCGGCGCTCACGGAGGGGGCGGAGGTACCCGGTCTGGACGCCTCCACCACGGCGCTGGTCGCCGCGTACCGGGAGCTGCGCGGCCGGCGGTGAGCAGGGTGCGGGTGGCCTGAGGAGGTCAGGCCACCGCGCTCAACGTGTCCGCGAGGCGTCTGCGGGCCGCCCGGGCCGACGGTACGGCGGCCAGGGCCGCGGCACCGAGCACGGCGGCCGTGCCGAGGAGCGCCAGGAACGCGGGGGAGGGGGACCGGGCGATCCCCGCGCCGATGCCGCTGGAGGCGCCCTGGGCGTCGATCAGCCAGTGCGCCAGCGGCAGCCCGAGTGCGGTGGCGAGGAGCACGGCCGCCAGCGCGGTGTACCCGGTGGCCGCGACGGTGATGCCGGTGATCTGGCGCGGGGACAGGCCGATCGCCTTGAGGGCGAGCAGGTCCCGTTCGCTCTCGCGGACGGTACCGCCGATCGCGGTGAGCAGTTCGATCAGCCCGATCAGGGCGAGCACGGCGATCAGCCCGAGGACGACACTGCGCAGCCCGTCGGCGGGGTTCGCCGCGGCGTGCACGTCGAGCCGGCCCGCTCCGGCCTCGGCGAGCCGCCCGGCGACCCCGTCCGGGTCTGCGCCGGGGTGCAGGCGCACCTGGTAGAGGGTCGGGTTCAGCCGCGGGTCGTTCTCCCTGAGGGTGTCCAGGGAGGTGGAGATCACCCGGCCGGCGTTCTCCGGCTCGATGCTGCGGCCCACGATGTGCAGGATCTGCGGCTGGTCGCCGACGGTCATCCGCACCCAGTCGCCGACCTCCACCTCCAGCAGGTCGAGCAGCCCCTGCCCGGCCACCGCCTCGTCCGGCCCCTGCGCGCGGCGGCCGTCGGCCAGGGCGTACGGGTAGGGGTCCTCGCGGGTGCCGAGTCCGCGCAGCGCGATGGTCGCGGTCTGGCCCGGCACCAGGGCGGCCACCTCGACGCCCGGATAGGCGGCGGAGACCTCCGGGTCGCGCTCCAGCAGGGCGCGGGTGCCGCGGTCGCCGAGTCCGGCGTCGGCGCGGACGGTGAGGGCGGTCGGCAGTCCGATCTGCTCCGGCTCGCTGTTAAAGCGGTCGATGGTGGTCCACGCGCTCATCGCCACCACGATCAGCAGCAGCGGCAGGGTGAGGCGGGCGACCGTGGCGAGCGAACGGGGACGGCGGGTGAACGCCTTGTGCCAGCCGAGGACGAGCGCGGGCGGCACGCGTATCTCAAGCCGGCCCTCGCGTCCCCGCACACCGCGCACCCTGAGTCCGCGCAGCCCCAGGGCCCGCCGGGCCGTGCCGGAGAGCCCGCCGCCCCGCGCCGCCGCCGGACGGGGCACCGGCACCGGTGGCACCCGGCCCGCACGCCAGGCCGCCAGGCCGGTGGTGGCGGCGATGAACAGGACCGCGCCCGCCGGTACGGCGAACAGCGCGACGGTGTGTCCGGGCAGCCCCTGCCACACGCCGACCGCGTCCCCGAGCCGCCCGGGGACACGGCTGCCGAGGGCCTGGGTGAGCGCGGCGGCGGCGACCGCGCCGAGCAGGGCGTAGGCGAGGTGCTGGAGCAGGAAGACCCGGACGACCTGGCCCGGTGTGAAGCCGATCGCCTTCAGCACGGAGATGTCCCGCAGATGACCCCGGATCCGGGTGCCGATCGCCCCGTGCACCGCGAGCCCCGCGGCGAGCAGCGCGCCCAGCCCGAACAGGCCGAGGACCTGGCCGAGCAGCCGGTTGTCGCCCTGTGCTTCCGCACGGGCCTGCTGCCAGGTGGAGACCTGCCCGATCGCCCCGGCGCCCAGCGAGGTCACCGCGCGCTGCACGACGTAGTCCGTGTCCCCGGGGTCCGTCAGCCGCAGCCCGATCACCTGGCCACCCGGGTCGGCCACGCCGGCCGGCGGCGCCCACACCAGGCCCGGCTGCTCGCCCGGCCGGTAGCGGCGCTCGGGGCTGTCGGCGATGCCGAGCACCGTCAGGGTCCTGGGCGTACCCGGCAGGGTGAGGGTGTCGCCGGGCTGGGCAAGGAGCGCGCGGGCCAGCCGGCTCTCCAGGACCACCCCGTCCGGATCCGCCGGGTCGAGCCAGCGCCCCGCGGTGAGCAGCGGCCGCCCCACGTCGGGTTCCTCGGCGGTGCCGCGCAGCTCGACGGAGGCGCGGGTGCCGCGCACGGCCACCGTGGCGGAGGCGGTGGGGTAGGGGCCGGCGACGGTCCGGACGCCGTCCAGACCGGCCAGCTCGCGGGTGTCGGCGCCGGCGTCGGTGTGCAGCCAGACGTGGGCGCCGCGGGCCTGCGTGAAGACGCGCTGCCACGGGTTCGTCGCGTACCCGAACAGGGCCGTGGCCAGCAGCAGCGAGGCGACGATGCCCGCGGTGGCGAGGACGAGGAACAGCGCCTCGCCCCGGTGCGCGCGCAGATCGGAGTGGGCCCGGCGCAGGGTGGCTCGCACCGGCCTCAGCCCTTCGACGCGCGGTGCGCGCGGTGGTCGTACGCCCGCATGTCAGTCCTTGAGTTCCAGCACGGCGGACGCGCCGGACCGGCGGCGCGGGGGCGGGCCGGCGTCCAGCTCGGCGTCGTCGGCTATGCGCCCGTCGAAGAAGCTGATCACCCGGTCCGCGGCGCTCGCGAGCCGGGCGTCATGGGTGACCAGCAGGATCGTCTGCCCGCGCTGGTGGAAGCGGGTCAGCAGCCGCATCACCTCGCGGGTGCCCTTGCTGTCCAGGCTGCCCGCGGGTTCGTCGGCCAGCAGCAGCGGCGGATGGTTGACCAGCGCCCGGGCGAGCGCCACCCGCTGCTGCTCGCCGCCGGACAGCTCACCGGGCATGCTGCGCTCCTTGCCCGCCAGGCCCAGCTCGGCGAGCAGCTCCTCCCGCTCGGCGCGCGCCCGCTTCGGCGGCAGCCCGGCGAGCAGGGCGGGCAGCTCGACGTTGTCGGCGACGGACAGGTCGGAGACCAGGTTGAAGAACTGGAAGACGATCCCGATGCGCTTCCTGCGTTCCACCGCCCAGCGCGCCTCGCTGTACCGGTCCGTGCACGCGCCGTCCAGCCAGAGGCTCCCGGCGTCCGGCCGCTGGAGCCCGCCCAGCAGATGCAGCAGCGTCGACTTCCCGGCGCCGGACGGCCCGGTGATCGCCACGAACTCGCCCCGCCGCACGGACAGGCCGACCCCGCGCACGGCGTGCGCCGGGGCGCCCTCGCCGTGATGCGTCTTGACCAGGCCCTCGGCGCGCAGCACAGGAGCGTCGTCCGCGCCCACCCCGGAGGTGACCCCAGCGCTCACTCCAGCTCCTCCAGCTCTTCCTGACACCGTTCCAGCCAGTCGAGGTCGGCCTGCAGGTGCAGCATCGCGCCCTCGATGAGGAGGTGGGCGACGCGGTTGTCGCGGTCTTCGGCGGCGGCCAGCTTCGACAGCTGCCGCATCGTGTTCAGATACTGCCGCCGCTGCCTGTTGATGAGGGCGACATGGTCGGCGAGCCCCGTCTGCGGAGCCAGGGCGAGCTTCATGAAGAACTCGTCCCGCACCCGCGGCTCGTCCGCCGTCTCCTCGTACCAGGCCCGCAGCTCGTCGCGCCCGGCGTCGGTGAGGTGGTAGACCTTCTTGTTGGGCCGGCTCGACTGCTCGATGTCCTCGCCCTCGATCAGTCCCGTCTTCTCGAGACGGCCGAGGGTGACGTAGATCTGGCCGACGTTCGGCTGAGGGTACGCGGAGCCCAGCAGTTGCTCAAGGTCCTGCTTCAGCTCGTAGCCGTGGGCCGGTCCGCGGGCCAGAAGGGCCAGAAGGTGCAGGCGCACTCAGCCGTCCTTCCCTTCTGGTCACATGTGCTCCAGGCCCTAGTATCGCGCATACCTAACAGGTATACATGGCCCCTGACCGGTGTACGAGGGTGTACAGGGAGGAACCTATGCGGTGGATCCACGCCGCCGGTAGGGGCCTTCTCGTCCTCGTCGTGCTCCTGACCGGCTACGTCGCCTCCGGCGCCCGCGCCGACGTGGGTGCCGGGAACGGGCGCGGGCCGCTCACCCTGGCCACCGCCGGTGACCTCACCGGCTACCTCGGCCCGCTGCTGGAGGGCTGGAACCGCGACCATCCCGACGAGAAGGTCACCCTCGTCGAACTGCCCGACTCCGCCGACGAGACCCGCGCGCAGATGGCCACCGACCTGCGCGACGGCGACCGGCACCGCTTCGACGTCCTCAACATCGACGTCAACTGGACCTCCGAGTTCGCCGCCGCGGGCTGGATACGTCCGCTGCCCCGCGACCGCTTCCCGCTCGGCACCTTCCTGCCGCCGGTCGTCGACACCGCGACCTACGACGGGCGGCTGTACGCCGTCCCGTACGTCACCAACGCCGGCCTCCTCCTCTACCGCAAGGACGTCCTCGCCGCGGAGGGCGTCCCGCCGCCGCGCACCTGGGCCGAGCTGGAGCGGTACGCCGAGACCATCGCCCCGAAGCACGGGCTCGACGGCTACGCGGGGCAGTTCCTGCCCTACGAGGGCCTCACCGTCAACGCGGCCGAGGCCGTCTACTCGGCCGGCGGCAGCATCCTCGGTGACGAGGGCGAACGCGTCACCGTGGACTCGGCGGCGGCACGCGAGGGCATCGGCTTCCTGGCCCGCGGGGTGCGCGAGGGCTGGATACCCAGGGACGCGCTGACGTACAAGGAGGAGGAGTCCAAGCAGGCATTCCAGGACGGCCGCCTGCTCTTCCTGCGCAACTGGCCCTACGCCTACGTGGGCGCCTCCGCCGAGGACTCGAAGATCGCCGGAAAGGTCGGCGCCGTGCCGCTGCCCGGCCCCGACGGGCCCGGAGCGAGCGTCCTGGGCGGCTCCAACCTCGCCGTCGGCACCCACGCCCGGCACCCCGACTCGGCCGCGCGCCTCATCGCGTACCTGACCAGCGAGCGCGTCCAGCGCCAGGTCCTCACACGCGGGGCGCTGCCGCCCGTACGGGCCGATCTCTACGAGGATCCCCGGCTCGTCGAGGCGTTCCCGTATCTGCCGACCCTGCGCGAGAGCGTGCTCGCCGCCGCCCCGCGCCCCAAGAGCCCGCACTACGACCAGGTCAGCCTGGCCGTGCAGGCGGTCGTGCACGACGCGATGACCGGGCGGCAGACACCCGAGGCGGCGGTGCGCCGGCTGGCGCGCGAACTGGCCGCGATCTCCCACCGCTGAGCTTCGCTGAGCTTCCTAGTTACGTGTTAGGTAACGCCGACGTCTCATCTGCGTTCTCCGTGTGCTGCTAAGTCCGGATATAAGCACCCAACTCCCCAGTAGCCTTTGTTTCATTCGTTGACACCCTCGCGACACCGCTACCTAACATGCATGCACAACGGCAGAGGTTCTCGACAGACGGGTCTTCGGGGTGAACAGGCACCACTGGTGGCGTGACGCGGTGATCTACCAGGTCTACGTCCGCAGCTTTCTCGACAGCACCGGCGACGGGGTCGGCGATCTCGCCGGCGTCCGGGCCGGACTGCCGTATCTGCGCAAGCTCGGCGTGGACGGGATCTGGCTGAGCCCCTTCTACCCGTCGCCGCAGCACGACCACGGCTACGACGTCGCCGACTACCGCGGCGTCGACCCGCTCTTCGGCGACCTGGCCGAGTTCGACGCGCTGGTCGCCGCGGCCCGGCGCCTCGGCGTCCGGGTGCTGCTGGACATCGTCCCCAACCACTGCTCCAGCGAGCACCCGTGGTTCCGCGAGGCCCTCGCCGCCGAGCCCGGCAGTCCGGCCCGCGCGCGCTTCCACTTCGCCGACGGCCGCGGCCCGGACGGCGACGAGCCGCCCAACAACTGGCACGCCATGTTCGGCGGCCCCGCCTGGACCCGCGTGACGGAGCCCGACGGCCGGCCCGGCCAGTGGTATCTGCACATGTTCACGCCCGAGCAGCCGGACTGGAACTGGCGCACCCCCGAGGTCGCCGCCGAGTTCGACCGCATACTCCGCTTCTGGCTGGACCGGGGAGTCGACGGCTTCCGCATCGACGTCGCCGCCGGCCTCTTCAAGCACCCGGACCTGCCCGACTCCCCGGACCCGGAGGCCGACGCCCGTACCCGCGACTCGGTCAACCCGCTCGCCTGGAACCAGCCCGAGGTGCACGACGTATGGCGGCAGTGGCGCGCGGTGTGCGAGGAGTACGCCGACCGCGACGGCCGCGAGCGCCTCCTGGTCGGCGAGGTGTCGGTCCCCAGCGCCCGCGAACACGCGCGCTACGTCCGCCCCGACGAACTCCACCAGGCCTTCTTCTTCGACCTGCTCGGCGCCCCCTGGGATCCCGACGCGTTCCGCAAGGTCATCTCCGAGGCCATGCAGGACATCGCCGGGACCGGCTCCACGGTCACCTGGGTCCTCAACAACCACGACCAGGTCCGCACCGTCACCCGCTACGGCGAACCCGCCACCGACGGCAGCGGACTCGGCACCGCCCGCGCCCGCGCCGCGGCCCTGCTGATGCTGGCGCTGCCCGGCGCCGCGTACATCTACCAGGGCGAGGAACTGGGCCTGCCCGAGGTCGTCGACCTGCCCGACGACGTGCTCACCGACCCGATCTTCCACCGCACCGGCAGCCGGGCCCGCGTCCGCGACGGCTGCCGGGTGCCGCTGCCCTGGTCGGGACAGGCGTCCCCGTTCGGCTTCACCTCCGGCGACGGGAGCGCCAAGCCCTGGCTGCCGCAGCCGGAGTACTTCGCCGAGTACGCCACCGACCGCGCCCTCGCCGACACCCGCTCCTTCTGGCACCTCTACCGCGACGGCCTCCAGCTCCGGGGCGACCTGCCCCAGTTGGGCGAGGGCACCCTGCGCTGGCTGGACACCCCGCCCGGCGTCCTGGCCTTCGTCCGCGGCGACGGACTGGTCTGTGCCGTCAACTTCGGCACCGCCCCCACGCCCGCGCCGGTCCCCGGCACACCGCTGCTCAGCAGCGGCCCCTGCCCGGCCGGCTCCCTGCCCGGCTCCACCGCCGCCTGGTGGATCGCCGACCACTGACCTCGCTCCGACCTCACCCTTCGAAGGGACATCAACGATGATGCGACGACGTTCCACCCTGCTCACCGGCTGCACCGCCCTCGTACTCGCCCTCGGCGCGACCGCCTGCGGCGGCGGCGGACCCGTCTCGGCCGGCGGCGGCGACAAGGCGCTCAGCGGCCAGTCCGTCACCGTCGCCGGTGTCTGGTCCGGCACCGAACAGGAGAACTTCCAGAAGGTGCTGGACGCCTTCACCGAGAAGACCGGCGCCAAGACCTCGTTCGTCTCCACCGGCGACAACGTCTCCACCGTCGTCGGCAGCAAGATCGAGGGCGGCAACGCCCCCGACGTCGTGATGGTCCCGCAGGTCGGCGTGCTCCAGCAGTTCGCCGCGAAGGGCTGGCTGAAGCCGCTGTCCAAGACGGCCCAGCAGTCCGTGGACAGCAACTTCGCGAACGTCTGGAAGTCGTACGGCAGCGTCGACGGCACCCTCTACGGCCTCTACTTCAAGGCCGCCCACAAGTCGACCGTCTGGTACAGCCCCGACGCCCTCACCCAGGCCGGGGTCGAGCCGCCGAAGACCTACGACGAGATGCTGAAGGCCGGGCAGACCGTCTCCGACTCCGGGCTCGCGGCCTTCTCGGTCGCCGGGCAGGACGGCTGGACGCTGACCGACTGGTTCGAGAACGTCTACCTCTCGCAGGCCGGCCCCGAGAAGTACGACGCCCTCGCCGCCCACGAACTGAAGTGGACCGACGCCAGCGTGGTCGAGGCGCTCACCACCCTCGGCAAGCTCTTCAAGGACAGGCAGCTGATCGAGGGCGGCCAGAAGGGCGCCCTGAACACCGACTTCCCCGGCTCCGTGGAGAAGGTCTTCGGCCCGAAGCCCGAGGCCGGCATGGTCTACGAGGGCGACTTCGTCGCCGGGGTGGCCAAGGACCAGTTCGGCAAGGAGATCGGCAAGGACGCCAACTTCTTCCCGTTCCCCGCGGTCGACGGCGGCAAGGCGCCGGTGGTCAGCGGCGGTGACGCGGCCGTAGTCCTCAAGGACGGCAAGAACTCCAAGGCCGGAACGGCCCTCCTGGAGTACCTCGCGACGCCGGAGGCCGCGGCCGTCTGGGCCGAGGCGGGCGGCTTCCTCTCCCCGAACAAGAAGCTCGACCTCGCCTCCTACGGCGACGACGTCAGCCGGGCCACCGCCAAGTCCCTGGTGGGCGCCGGGGACTCGGTCCGCTTCGACATGTCCGACCAGGCACCGGCGGCCTTCGGCGGCACCAAGGGCACGGGCGAGTGGAAGATCCTCCAGGACTTCCTGCGCGACCCGTCCGACCCGAAGGCGACCGCCGCGCAGCTGGAGGCCGCGGCGGCCAAGGCCTACAAGGGCTGACCGGTCATGACCTCGACCCTGGTGAAAGAGGCGAGCCCGCCCACCGCCCCCGGACCGGCGCCGCTGCGGCGCCCCCGGCGGCGCCGGGCGGCCGTCGCCCTGCTCTTCGTCCTCCCCGCGCTGCTCCTGCTCGGCGCGCTCGTCGTCTACCCCGTGGTGTTCTCCGTCGGGCGCAGCTTCTTCGACGCCTCGGGAACGCGCTTCGTGGGCGGCGAGAACTACAGCGAGATGTTCCGCGACCCGGCCACCCTCAAGGCCATCCGCAACACGGCCATCTGGGTCGTGATCGCACCCACGCTGCTGACCGGCCTCGGCCTGATCCTCGCCGTCCTGGTCGAGAAGGTGCGCTGGGCCACCGCCTTCAAGCTGCTGCTCTTCATGCCGATGGCGGTGTCCTTCCTCGCCGCCGGCATCATCTTCCGGCTCGCCTACGACCACGACCCGGACAAGGGCGTCCTCAACGCCGCCGTGACCGGGGTCCACGACGCCTTCGCCGACACGGCCTCCTACCCGACCGCGCGGGCCCGCGAGGGGCAGGGCGGCGGCCTGGTGAAGGCGGCGGACGGCGCGTACCGGACGAGTGCCGGTGTGTCCCCCGGCGACACGGTGGCGCTCGGCCTGGTCGGGGTGTTGCCCGACGACCTGCCGTCCGGCACGAAGCCCGCGTACGGCGCGGCCGGGCGCGAGGCGGCTGCCGGTGAGGTGAGCGGCGTCGTCTACCTGGACTTCACACCCGGCGGGGGAGGGGAGCAGGGCAGGGTGGACCGACGTGAGAGCGGGCTGCCCGGGATGACGGTCGAGGCCGTGCGCGACGGCCGTACGGTCGCCACCGCGACCACCGCGGCCGACGGCTCCTTCCGCTTCGAGTCGCTGGCCGACGGCTCGTACGCCGTCGAGCTGCCCGCCTCGAACTTCGCCCCGCCCTACGAGGGCGTCTCCTGGCTCGGGCCCGCGCTGGTCACGCCCGCGATCATCGGGGCGTACCTGTGGATCTGGACCGGCTTCGCGATGGTGCTGATCGGCGCCGGCCTGTCGTCGCTGCCGCGCGACGCGCTGGAGGCGGCGCGGATGGACGGCGCGAACGAGTGGCAGATCTTCCGGCGGATCACCGTGCCACTGCTGGCGCCGGTGCTGACGGTCGTCTTCATCACCCTCGTCATCAACGTGATGAAGGTCTTCGACCTCGTCTACATCATCGCGCCCGGGCCCGTGCAGGAGGACGCGACGGTGCTCGCGACGCAGATGTGGCTGGTGTCGTTCGGCGGCGGCAACAACCAGGGGCTCGGCAGCGCGCTGGGCGTGCTGCTCCTGCTGCTCGTCGTCCCGGCCATGGTCTTCAACGTCCGCCGTTTCAAGAGGAGTCAGCGATGAGGAGTCAGCGATGAACGCCGTCCGGCGGTATCTGGGCAACGGGATCGTCCAGGCCTTCCTGGTGCTCGTCGGCCTGGTCTGGATGACTCCGCTGGCCGGGCTGTTCCTCTCCTCCCTGCGCTCCGCGGAGGACACCGCGAAGGGCGGCTGGTGGACGGCGCTGGCCAGTCCCGGGCAGCTGTCCTTCGACAACTACTCGGCGCTGCTCGGCAACTCGGGCATCACCCAGGCCTTCTGGAACACGGTGCTGATCTCCGTGCCGACGACGGTGCTCGTCGTGGTCGTCGGGGCACTCGCCGGGTACGCCTTCGCATGGCTGGACTTCCCGGGGCGCGAGGCGGTCTTCCTGATCGTCGTGGCGCTGCTGGTGGTGCCCGTGCAGATCGGGCTGCTGCCGGTCGCCAAGCTCTTCGGGCAGCTGGGCCTGTTCGGGACCATCCCGGGTGTGGTGCTGTTCCACGTGGCGTACGGGCTGCCGTTCGCGGTGTTCCTGCTGCGGAACTACTTCGCCGAGATGCCCAAGGAGATGCTGGAGGCCGCGCGCATGGACGGCGGCACCGAGTGGCGGATCTTCATCCGTCTGGTACTGCCGGTGGGGCGGCCGGCCATCGCCAGCCTCGCCATCTTCCAGTTCCTGTGGGTGTGGAACGACATGCTGGTGGCGCTGCTGTTCGCGGACAGCTCGGCGCAGCCGCTGACCGTGGAACTCCAGTCGCAGATCCGACAGTTCGGGAGCAACATCGATGTGCTGGCGCCCGGGGCGTTTCTGTCGCTCGTCGTGCCGGTGGTCGTGTTCTTCGCGTTCCAGCGGCACTTCGTGCAGGGGGTTATGGCGGGGTCCGTGAAGTGAGGGGTAGACGGGGCGGTGAGGGTTCTTCGACCTCGCCGCCCCCTCTCGCGTTCCCAGGCATCCGAACGGCTGGCCAGTGCTCCAGCCGTAGATCGTGATCTGGAGCCCGGCTTCAGGATCGGATGCCGCCGACCTCACGCCAGAACGCGTCGACCCTGGCGTTGAACACCTCCGGAGACTCCTGGAAGGGCTGGTGCGCCTCAGCTGGCAGCACCTCGAACTCCGCGCCCGGAATCGCCTCGGCCACCATCCGCCCGAGCCGTGGAGGCGCGGTGATGTCAAGCTCGCCGGCCAGGACGAGGGTCGGTGCGGTGATGCCGGGCAGGCTGTCGAGCGTCTCATGCGTCATAAAGGCATCCAGCTGGCGCTGGAAGGCCTCGGCGGACTGCGCGTACGGGAAGGCCAGCGTCTCGTCGATGATCTGCTGCACCGTGCCGTCCGCGTGAGCGCGGGCGGTGTAGACCCAGAGCAGGAACGCCTCGAGCATGGCGCGCTCGCTCGGCGCCTCCGTCGCGAGCCAGTGCCAGAAGCGGGTCATGGAGCGGAAGAAGGCGTCCGGCCGGCCCCAGGTGCTCACGAGGACAAGGCTGCGGACCAGCTCCGGGTGGCGTAGCGCCAACTCCTGTGCGATCAGGCTGCCGAGCGAGAAGCCGACGACATGAGCCTTCTCCCCCTGGAGCGCCCGCAGCAGCGCCGCGGCGTCATCAGCCATCATCGGCACCGACAGCGGCCCCTCGGGCAACGGCGTCCGCCCCGACCCTCGGTTGTCGAAGGCGATGAGCCGGTAACGATCGGAGAGCCCGTCGAGCTGCGGCTGCCACGCCTCAGCAGGATCACTCAGCCCGGCGACCAGCAACACATCGGGTCCCCGGCCTCGGCGTTCGACCCAGATCCCGACCCCGTCGGCGTCGACCCGCTCGCCCATGACAAACACCTCCACCCCCATGGTCCGGTCCCGGCGCTCCGGCCGCCACGGCAGACGCCGGGGAGCGCCAAGCGGCCCTGGCGCGGCTGTCTCGATCCTTCCCCTCTCATGACCACCGCGCTGATAACTAGAACGCGTACTAGAACGCGTAAGGGTCCTCATTCAGTGTGTCAGAGATGCTGTGGAGTGCGTCACGGACTCCCATGGGGGCTCCGGGCAGCCGGATTCCTCTCTGGGTCGTTTCGCCCAACAGTCTGAGAGTGCGGGCAGAGGCAGTCTCGCCAATGGTTGGGAGGATTGACTCCGCCAAGTCCTCAGCTTCCGGCCATGCCTCTACTCCCAGAAGGCAGCCGAGTAGCCGGACGGCAGAAATATTCCTGTATCCCACTTTGGCCTCGCCTGCGCCGTGCAGAGCCCCTTGAAGGTGGGGAATTCCCCTTTTCCACTGGCCCGCCGCTTGGAAGGCGAACCCTTGATTCCCATCAATTTCGTTGGCTGTAACCCACCAAGCCCAGTAGGGGTCGCTGCAACGCTTACTTTCTTGGATGAGCGAGCGGGCGCGGTCGAATGACTGGGCGGCCTCCGATTCCCGCCCCGATCCTGCTAGGCCTTTCGCCTCGCGGACTCTGAAGATTGCTTCGGTGTGCGGGGAAAGTCGACCGTGCTCGATGATGGATCGTGCGATTGCCAATTCTTCGCGAGGGCGCCCCATCCATCCTGCCTGCATAGCCATGTTCTGCATGACCAGTAGCTCCATCGAGCGGTCACCCGAAAGCTTAGCCAGGAACAGCGCCTCTTGGTTGAATCTGCGGGCAGCCTTCTGTTTCTCGGCGTCGAACAGTGCCCATCCGGCGACTTCTGCCAGCTCCGCTGCCGCCGCTTGGATATCGTGCTCAGCCCTGCGGTCGTATTCACCCTCGCCCATCTGGCGATGCACTGACTTGAAGGCGCGCGCAGCTACGTCCGCGATGGGCAAGCCGTTGATCTCATTGTCGAGGACGACAAGACGTTGCGACATTTCGCGAATGGCGCGCGCGAAACCCGCTCCCCGGTCCCCGTCGCGGGTGGGCCGGAGTTCGGGGGAAACCGCTTCTTCTGCCTGGCCGGGGCGAGCCGCAAGGGCGACCAACTCGCCGTCGGTGGCTAGTAGTGCGTCCAGCCCTTCGGCCAATTGCAGGGATGGTGGCTGTTTCCCGTTGAGGACGCGACTCAGATAGGAAACGTCATAATTGAGGGCACGGGCAGCGCCTCGCATGCTCATACGACGTTCGTCGAGGGCCGCCCGGACACGCGTTCTGAAGTCGTCCATGCCTGCTCCGGAAGGTGTTGACCGTTGACTTTTCAGTCTAGTCAACGCTGGTCAACTCCCGTAGGCAGTCGCCAAATCGGTTGAGTGGTCAGACGTAAGGACCCCCGCGACCGCGCTAACGGCCGCGGGGGCATGGCCCACGCTGACAAGGAGCGCCGACAGTGCACTGTGTAACACAGGCCCTTGAATGGCTGAGAGTGGTCCTGCTCGGACCGTCCGCCCAGGGCAGGAACAACCGCCTCGCAGCGCCCACCGAGACCCCGCAGGGACCCACCCCGTACACGGTGGGCACGCGGCTGGTCGACGTGCCCACGCTGCGTGCCCAGGGTGACGCCTCACCCACGGCGGTTCCGGCGCCGTACACCCCGCCATGGGTACTGCCGCCGGCCAACTGGGCGGACACGCGCGCCACGGCCCAGCCGGACACCACCCCGCCGGGAAGCGTCTGCACCTGCGCCAAGGCAGGCGCGCGATGAGCGCCCCGGAAGGCGACATGCAGCGCACCTACCGCCTGTGGTTCGAGCATGCCCGCAAGTGCGAGGCATGCAAGCGGGTGACCACGGCTGCGGAAGGCTGCGAGAAGGGCCGGGAACTGTGGGGCACGTACCGCCTCGCACACAGCGGTGGGGGCGCGTCATGACGATGACGATCAAGGTCTACCGCATCAATCCGCAGACGGGCGCACGCACTTGGGTGCGCGGCAAGCACACGGTCAGGCCTGCGGCGGCGCCGGAACTCACCGGCCAGTACCCGCCTTGCATCTGCCGGCGCTGCACCGGCAGGGCAGCCGACCAGCCGACCGAGGGGGCGAGGTGACACGCGCGATCATCAAAGCCGCCGAATGGTCACTCGGACCGGAAGCGGTCGAGGCTGCTCCGCACGCCATCTGTTCCGCGGTGTGCATGGACTGCGGCCAGGAAGCACCGGCGTCGGACAACGACCGTGAGCCTGTGGAGGTTTGGGCGCTCAAGCACACGGGCCTGAATCCCTCGCACCGCCAGTACAAGGCCATGGTCGAGACGTATTGGCGCGTGACCCCGGCGGAGACCAACCCGCACCGGGAACGCGACGCCGAAGGCGCCTGGCCCTCCGGGAATGCAGCGAGGGCTCAAGGGCAGTGAGGCTGGACCCCGCCCAGGCTCCCTCAGCCTTGGGCGGGCAGCGGCCCCGGACCGTGCGAGCAAGGGCGCACGGCCGGGGCGTCTCGTTTGCGCATGCCGCCGCTGGCCGGGCTGTTCCTCTCCACGCCGGCCTGTGCAGTTCCCCGCGCCCCCCGACGGACTGCTGCCCCTCGCCGTGCGTCTCCCTCCGGCTCTCAGTTGAAGATGTCCAGGACATCCAGCCGGGAGCCGCCGTCGTCGGCGGGGCGGTGCCGCATCGGTCGCGGCTCCGGGTAGGTCTCCGCTGCGGCCCTCGCGCGGACGATGTCCGGCCCGCCGCACGCCTCGACCGCGAAGGCGCCGAAAACCTTGGCGAACGCCGCCGGGTCGCGGAACTCCACGCCGAACGCCCGGCCATCCTGCAACGGCACCCACACCACCCGGTCGAACCGTATCCACTCCAGCACCGGCTGGTCGTCCGCCGTTGACCGCCCCTCCAACCACAGCCGCGCCACGTGCAGCAGATTCACCCTCTCCAGCGGCAGCCGCTTGCGCCGCACCCGCAGTTCACGCGCCGTCAGCGCGACCCGCTGGTCCTTCTTCGGGTACCAGGCGCCACCGACCCCGAACGGCACCCACAGCAGGATCCCGATCATCGGCCAGACCAGAGCGTCGCCCCATGTCCGGAGCAGCCCGCCGTCCAGCAGGTACAGGGCCCCGAAGACCAGAACCCACTTCGCCGTCATCCGCCAGAACCCGCTGCCCTGCCGGTACAGGACCCGCCGCTTCCCCGTCATCGCCATGCCCGCACGCTATCCGCCGCTCCGCTGCTCACAGTAGGTGCCCCCTCGGTACCCCGATACGCCTCGTCCTGGTTGGCCGTCAATGAGTGGCTGTGAGGCTGGTGTTCACGCCTCGTCCGAGGCCGTGAGCCCTGACGCCAGCGGCTTGAACATGTGCACGTCCGCATGTCCGCCGGGAATGCCCAGGGTTCGGCCGGTCTCGACATAGCCGTGCCGCTGGTAGAAGTCGGGGGCCTGGAAGGTGAAGGAAGAGACAGCTACGCGGTCACAGCCGCGTCGCTGGGCCTCGGCCTCGGCAGCATGCAGGATCCTGCTGCCCCATCCATCCTTGCGGTCGTCCTCGCGCACCCACAGCAGTTCGATGCCGCACAAACCGCCCCAGGTCCAGGCAGCCAATCCGCCGATCAGCTCACCTGCTTCATCGGTGACCTTGACCGAAAACATGTCGCGATCGGCCGAACCTGTTGCACCCCTGTTGAAGGCGACGAGTTCGGCAGTCAGACGTTCGTTGAGTTCGGCGTCGCGTGCGCCGGTGATCAGGGCCGGGCCGGGGCTGTGGTGGGTTGTCACCGCGCGGAGTATGCCAGTCCGGCTGTGCCCCTCGCACTCGATTACCCGGACCTAGTACAAGGCCATGGTCGAGACCTATTGATTGGCGCGTGACCCCGGCGGAGACCAACCCGTACCGGGAACTCGACACCCAGGGCGCTCAGCGCCCCTCGCAGGAGCCCCGCCCAGGCATCCTCCACCAGGGCGGCACCGCCCCCGACCGGGCGAGCAAGGCACACGGTCGGGGGCGCCGGACGGTGCCTGGTTACGCCGAGGCCGGCGGGTACAGCGACCTCGGTAGCTGTGACGCCGCTGCCGAGTCCAGTAGCCACAGGGTGCGGGCGCGGCCCCTCGCGCCGGCTGCCGGGGCCTGGATCTCGCCCGCGCCCGACAGGGCCATCGCGACCGCGTTCGCCTTGTCCTCGCCCGCCGCGAGCAGCCACACCTCGCGGGCCGCGCGGATCGCGGGCAGGGTGAGCGAGACGCGGGTGGGCGGCGGCTTGGGGGAGCCGTGGACGCCGATCACCGTGCGCTCCGTCTCCCGCACGCCCGGGTGCTCCGGGAAGAGCGACGCCACGTGCGTGTCCGGGCCGACTCCGAGGAGCAGGACGTCGAAGGACGGGACCGCCGCGTGGTTCTCGGGGACGGACGCCTCGGCCAGCTCCCGCGCGTACGCCGCCGCCGCGGCCTCCGCGTCGGCTCCGTGCGGGCCGTCGGACGCCGGCATCGCGTGCACCCGCTTCGGGTCCAGCGGCACCGAGTCCAGCAGCGCCTCGCGCGCCTGGGTGACATTGCGCTCCGGGTCGCCCTCGGGCAGGAAGCGCTCGTCGCCCCACCACAGGTCGAGGCGGCTCCAGTCGATGGCGTCCCGGGCCGGGGACCCGGCGAGCGCCGCGAGCAGGCCGTTGCCGTTGCGCCCGCCGGTGAGGACCACGGACGCGCTGCCCCGGGAGGCCTGCGCGTCCACGATCTTCGTGATCAGCCGGGCGGCGGCGGCCTCGGCCATCAGCTCCTTGTCGCGGTGCACGACCAGCTGAGGGGTCTCGCTCACTTCGCCGCCGCCTTCCTCACCGGTGTCTTCTCCTGCGTCGCGTCCTTCGCGCGGGCCTTCGCGACCGTTTCGACGGGAGCGGCGACCGCGACGGCGCCTTCCCGGTCGCCGGAGTCCCCTTTGGCCGGGGCGTTCAGCCGGTCCACCCCGTAGCGCAGCGCCGAGGCGTAGGTGTCGTCCGGGTCGAGGCGCCGCAGCTCCTCCGCGATCAGTTCGGCCGTGTCGCGGCGCTTGAGCGCGACCGCGCGTGACGGCTGGCCCTGGATCGACAGGTTCGCCAGCGATCCGTCGGCCCGGTCCAGGACGACCGGACCGCAGTCGGTGTCCATCCGGACCGCCGTCAGCCCCGGACCGCTCGACGCGGAACGCTTCACCGGCACGTCCAGCCGGTCCGCCAGCCACATCGCGAGCAGCTCACAGCTCGGGTTGAACTCCTCGCCCTCCACCTCGACCGCCTGCACCTCGCAGTCGACCTGGTCCAGGGCCGCCGCCAGCATCGAGCGCCACGGCGTGATGCGGGTCCACGACAGGTCGGTGTCGCCCGGCGCGTAGGCGTCGGCGCGGGCCACCAGCTCCCGGATCGGCTCCTCGCAGGCGTAGGTGTCGGTGACCCGGCGCTGGGCGAGGGCGCCGAGCGGGTCCCGGGCCGGGTCCAGCGGCGCGTTCACCGGCCACCACGCCACGACCGGCGCGTCCGGCAGCAGCAGCGGCAGGACCACCGACTGGGCGTGGTCGACGACGTCGCCGTACAGCCGCAGCACGATCGTCTCGCCGGTGCCCGCGTCGGCGCCGAGGCGCACCTCGGCGTCCAGCCGGGACCTGGTGCGGTCCCGGGGTGAGCGCGAGACGCGCTTGATGACGACGAGCGTGCGCGAGGGGTGCTCGTGCGCGGCGTCGCTCGCGGCCTTCAGCGCGTCGTAGGCGTTCTCCTCGTCGGTGACGATGACCAGCGTCAGCACCATGCCGATGGCCGGGGTGCCGATGGCCCGGCGGCCGAGGACCAACGCCTTGTTGATCTTGCTGGCGGTGGTGTCCGTGAGATCTGTCTTCATGGGCGGCGCCAGCTCCGTCCGTCTCGCTCCAGCATGTCGTCGGCCTCGACGGGGCCCCAGGTGCCGGCCGGGTACTGGGCCGGGGTGCCGTGCTGGTCCCAGTACACCTCGATCGGGTCGAGGATCTTCCAGGACAGCTCGACCTCCTCCGTGCGCGGGAAGAGGTTCGCGTCGCCGAGCAGCACGTCCAGGATGAGGCGCTCGTACGCCTCGGGGCTGGACTCCGTGAACGACTCGCCGTAGGCGAAGTCCATGGACACGTCCCGGATCTCCATCGACGTGCCCGGCACCTTGGAGCCGAAGCGGACCGTGACGCCCTCGTCCGGCTGGACGCGGATGACGATCGCGTTCGAGCCGAGTTCCTCGGTGGCCGTCGAGTCGAAGGGGGAGTGCGGGGCCCGCTGGAAGACGACCGCGATCTCCGTGACCCGGCGCCCGAGGCGCTTGCCGGTGCGCAGGTAGAAGGGGACGCCCGCCCAGCGGCGGTTGTCGATGCCGACCTTGATCGCGGCGTAGGTGTCGGTCTTCGACTTGGGGTCGATGCCCTCTTCCTCCAGGTAGCCGACGGCCTTCGCGCCGCCCTGCCACCCGGCCGCGTACTGGGCGTGCACGGTGTCCCGGCCCAGATCCCTGGGGAGCCGGACCGCGCCGAGCACCTTGGTCTTCTCGGCGGCCAGCGCGTCCGCGTCGAAGGAGGCGGGCTCCTCCATGGCGGTCAGCGCGAGCAGTTGGAGGAGGTGGTTCTGGATGACGTCACGGGCCGCGCCGATGCCGTCGTAGTAACCGGCCCGGCCGCCGATGCCGATGTCCTCGGCCATCGTGATCTGCACGTGGTCGACGTAGGACCGGTTCCAGATCGGCTCGAACATCGTGTTGGCGAAGCGCAGCGCCAGGATGTTCTGGACGGTCTCCTTGCCCAGGTAGTGGTCGATGCGGAAGACCTGGTCGGAGCCGAAGACCTCGTGGACGATCGCGTTGAGCTCCTCGGCCGACTTCAGGTCGTGGCCGAACGGCTTCTCGATCACCGCGCGGCGCCAGGAGCCGCTCGACTGGTCGGCCAGCCCGTGCTTCTTCAGCTGCTGGATGACCACCGGGAAGGACTTCGGGGGCACCGAGAGGTAGAAGGCGAAGTTGCCGCCCGTCCCCTGCGCCTTGTCCAGCTCCTCGATGGTGCCGCGCAGCCGCTCGAAGGCGTCGTCGTCGTCGAAGGTGCCCTGGACGAAGCGCATCCCCTGGATGAGCTGCTGCCAGACCTCCTCGCGGAACGGCGTACGGGAGTGTTCCTTGACGGCGTCGTGCACGACCTGGGCGAAGTCCTCGTGTTCCCAGTCGCGGCGGGCGAATCCGACGAGCGAGAAGCCCGGCGGCAGCAGACCCCGGTTGGCGAGGTCGTACACGGCGGGCATGAGCTTCTTGCGGGAGAGGTCGCCGGTGACGCCGAAAATGACCAGACCCGACGGCCCCGCGATACGCGGGAGCCGTCGGTCTGCGGGGTCACGCAGCGGGTTGCTGCTTGACAATGTCCTAGCCCTCCGAGGGGGCGAGGCGCTTCAGCTCCGCCTCGGTCGACTTCAGCAGGTCGTTCCAGGAGTCCGCGAACTTCTCGACGCCCTCCTTCTCCAGCAGCTGGACCACGTCGTCGTAGCCGATCCCGAGCTTCTCGACCGCGTCGAGGTCGGCGCGGGCCTGCTCGTAGGTGCCGGCGACGGTGTTGCCGGTGATCTCGCCGTGGTCCTCGGTGGCCACCAGGGTGGCCTCCGGCATGGTGTTGACCGTGTTCGGCGCGACCAGGTCGGTGACGTACATGGTGTCGCTGTACGCCTTGTCCTTCACGCCGGTCGACGCCCACAGCGGACGCTGCTTGTTGGCGCCGGCCTTCTCCAGGGCCGCCCAGCGGTCCGAGGAGAAGACCTCCTCGTACGCCTGGTAGGCGAGCCGGGCGTTGGCGACGGCGGCCTTGCCGCGCGCGGCCTTGGCCTCGTCGGTGCCGAGCGCGTCGATCCGCTTGTCGATCTCGGTGTCCACGCGGGACACGAAGAAGGACGCCACGGAGTGGATCCGCGAGAGGTCCAGGCCGCGCTCCTTGGCCTTCTCCAGGCCGGTCTGGAAGGCGTCCATGACCGCCCGGTAGCGCTCCAGCGAGAAGATCAGCGTGACGTTGACGCTGATGCCCAGGCCGATGGTCTCGGCGATGGCCGGCAGGCCCTCCAGGGTGGCCGGGATCTTGATGAAGGTGTTCGGCCGGTCCACCAGCCAGGCGAGCTGCTTGGCCTCGGCGACGGTCGCCTTGGTGTGGTGCGCGAGGCGCGGGTCCACCTCGATGGAGACCCGGCCGTCCTTGCCGCCGGTGGCGTCGAAGACGGGGCGCAGGATGTCGGCGGCGTCGCGGACGTCCGCCGTGGTGATCATGCGGATGGCCTCTTCGACCGTGACCTTGCGGACGGCGAGGTCGGCGAGCTGCTGGTCGTAGCCGTCGCCCTGCGAGATCGCCTTCTGGAAGATCGACGGGTTGGTGGTGACGCCCACGACGTGCTGCTGGTCGATCAGCTCGGCGAGGTTGCCGGACGTGATCCGCTTGCGGGACAGGTCGTCCAGCCAGATCGCCACGCCTTCATCGGAGAGGCGCTTGAGTGCGTCTGTCATGGAAAATGCATCTCCTACGTGTCGTATACGGGCGTCAGCGCCGAGCCGCGGCGAGGGATTCCCGCGCGGCGTCGGCCACGTTTTCGGCAGTGAAGCCGAACTCCTTGAAGAGCACCTTGCCGTCCGCCGAGGCACCGAAGTGCTCCAGGGAAACGATCCGGCCGGCGTCTCCCACGTACTTGTGCCACGTCAGGCCGATACCGGCCTCGACCGCGACACGGGCACGCACGGACGGGGGCAGGACGCTGTCCCGGTACCCCTGGTCCTGCTGCTCGAACCACTCGACGCACGGCATCGACACCACGCGGGTCGGCACACCGTCGGCCTGCAGCCGCTCACGCGCCTCCACGGCGACGTGCACCTCGGAGCCGGTGGCGATGAGCACGACCTCGGCGTCGCCTCCGTCGGCCTCGAACAGCACGTAGCCGCCCTTGGCCGCGTCGTCGTCGGGCTCGTACGTCGGCACGCCCTGACGGGTCAGCGCCAGACCGTGCGGCTGGCCCTTGCCGAACTCCTTCGTCCAGCGGCGCAGGATCTCCCGCCAGGCGATCGCCGTCTCGTTGGCGTCCGCCGGACGGACCACGTTCAGACCCGGGATGGCGCGCAGCGAGGCGAGGTGCTCGACCGGCTGGTGGGTCGGGCCGTCCTCACCGAGACCGATGGAGTCGTGCGTCCACACGTACGTCACCGGCAGGTGCATCAGCGCCGACAGCCGCACGGCGTTGCGCATGTAGTCGGAGAACACCAGGAACGTTCCGCCGTAGATGCGCGTGTTGCCGTGCAGCGCGATGCCGTTCATCTCCGCGGCCATCGCGTGCTCGCGGATGCCGAAGTGGATGGTGCGGCCGTACGGGTCCGCCTCGGGCAGCGGGTTGCCCGCCGGGAGGAAGGACGACGTCTTGTCGATCGTCGTGTTGTTCGAGCCGGCCAGGTCGGCCGAGCCGCCCCACAGCTCGGGCACGAACGCGCCGAGCGCCTGGAGCACCTTGCCGGACGCGGCGCGGGTGGCGAGGCCCTTGCCCGTCTCGAAGACCGGGATCTTCTCCTCCCAGCCCTTGGGCAGCTCACCCTTGGCGACGCGCTCGTACTCGGCGGCGCGGTCGGGGTTGTTGTCCCGCCACTGCTGGAAGGACTTCTCCCACACGGCGCGGGCCGCCTGGCCGCGCTCCAGGGCGCCGCGCGTGTGCTCGATGACCTCGTCGGAGACCTCGAAGGACTTCTCCGGGTCGAAGCCCAGGACGCGCTTGGTGGCCGAGACCTCCTCGTCGCCGAGCGCCGAGCCGTGCGCCGCCTCGGTGTTCTGCGCGTTCGGGGCGGGCCAGGCGATGATCGAGCGCAGGGCGATGAAGGACGGCCGGTCGGTGACCTTCTTCGCCGCCTCGATCGCGTCGTAGAGCGCGTTCGGGTCCAGGTCCCCGTCCGGCTTCGGGGCGACGCGCTGCACGTGCCAGCCGTACGCCTCGTAGCGCTTGCAGGTGTCCTCGGAGACGGCGGTCTCCGTGTCACCCTCGATGGAGATGTGGTTGTCGTCCCACAGCAGGACCAGGTTGCCGAGCTTCTGGTGGCCCGCGAGCGAGGAGGCCTCGGAGGAGATGCCCTCCTGGAGGCAGCCGTCACCGGCGACGCAGTAGACGAAGTGGTCGAACGGGGAGGTGCCCTCGGCGGCCTCCGGGTCGAACAGACCGCGCTCGTAGCGGGCGGCCATCGCCATGCCCACGGCGTTGGCGACACCCTGGCCCAGCGGGCCGGTCGTCGTCTCCACGCCCGTGGTGTGCCCGTACTCCGGGTGCCCGGGGGTCTTGGAGCCCCAGGTGCGGAAGGACTCCAGGTCCGCCAGCTCCAGGCCGAAGCCCGCCAGGTACAGCTGGGTGTAGAGGGTCAGGGACGAGTGGCCGGCCGACAGCACGAAGCGGTCGCGTCCGACCCAGTTCGCGTCGGCGGGGTCGTGCCGCATCACCTTCTGGAAGAGGGTGTAGGCGGCGGGCGCCAGGCTCATCGCCGTACCCGGATGGCCGTTGCCAACCTTCTGTACGGCATCGGCGGCCAGGACGCGGGCGGTGTCCACGGCCCGCTGGTCCAGTTCGGTCCACTCGAGGTCTGTGGTGGTCGGCTTGGTGCTCACCCTGAGTCAGGGCTCCTCTCCACATGTCGGATGCCGGTGCACGTGGGCGCCCACCGGCTGCCGGCGCGTCCGTGAGATCGGCCGGCCGCTGTCGAGCCTACCCCCGTAAGTACGTGCGTTTTTCCGCTGGAATCCAGACTGCCGGGACTCTTCACGATCCGCCTGTCGACTGGGCGAAACCGCATTCGGCAAGTGAATACGGCGCCGCTCATCTGACTGCTCAATCGACTCTCCGAACGCACGTCGGAGCACCCCTTCCAACACGACCCCACCCCCGCGAAGGCCGAGGTATGGGCAACGTCTAAAGTGGCGTGGTACGCGCGAGCCTTTACCGCCACTTCACACGGGGAGGCTTGCTGGGATGTCTCTGTCAGGGGTGTGCGTGACGGCCGTTGAATCCCGTCCTGCGGGGGTAATCGGGACGAACCAGAGCCCGAGTCACCGGCCGTTCGGGGCCCGTGTCAAGGCGTTCGTGGCGCTGACCAAGCCGCGGATCATCGAGCTTCTGCTGATCACCACCGTTCCGGTGATGTTCCTCGCCGAACAGGGTGTTCCGGATCTGGGGCTGGTGCTGCTGACCTGCGTCGGCGGTTACCTCTCCGCCGGCGGTGCCAACGCGCTGAACATGTACATCGACCGCGACATCGACGCACTGATGGACCGCACCTCGCAGCGCCCGCTGGTGACCGGCATGGTCAGCCCGGCGGAATGCCTCGTCTTCGGCATCACCCTGGCCGTCGTCTCCACCCTGCTGTTCGGCCTCACCGTCAACTGGCTGTCGGCCTGGCTCTCGCTCGGCGCGCTCCTCTTCTACGTCGTGGTCTACACGATGATCCTCAAGCGCCGCACCTCGCAGAACATCGTCTGGGGCGGCATCGCCGGCTGCCTGCCGGTGCTCATCGGCTGGTCGGCCGTGACCAACTCGGTGTCCTGGGCGCCGATCATCCTCTTCGGGGTGATGTTCTTCTGGACGCCGCCGCACTACTGGCCGCTGTCCATGAAGGTCAAGGAGGACTACGCGCGCGTGGGCGTGCCGATGCTCCCGGTCATCGCCTCCAACAAGGTGGTCGCACGGCAGATCGTCATCTACAGCTGGGTGATGGTCGTGGTGTCGCTGCTGCTGACCCCGCTGGGCTACACCGGCTGGTTCTACACGGCCGTCGCGCTGGTGGCGGGCGGCATGTGGCTGTGGGAGGCGCACGGGCTGCAGAACCGCGCCAAGTCCGAGGCCACGGGCGGCAAGCTCAAGGAGATGCGGCTCTTCCACTGGTCCATCACCTACGTGTCGGTGCTGTTCCTCGCGATCGCCGTGGACCCCTTCCTGCGCTGAGACCCTCCTGGGGACGACGTCCGACGGGGGGGGGTGTGGGGGTGGGTGGAGGGGACCAACCC
>NZ_JBHXNW010000068.1:0-50257 GCF_042717365.1 Streptomyces sp. NPDC058534 | reverse complement strand
CCTGGGTCGGGACGGCGAGTGCATGCCTTTAAGGGGCGCGGGGAACTGCGCGACCAGCCACACGCAACCGGCAGCCGGAGAACAACCCGCGGGTCGCCCAGGTGATCGGCCGGCACCGACTGCCGTGCCCTGGGTCAGAACGGCAGGGGCCGCGCGTGCACCACGTCCAGGCGGGACACCGCGCGGGTGAGCACCACGTAGAGGCGGTGCAGGCCCCGCCCCCCGGGGCCCTCCGCCTCCGCGATCGCCGCCGGTTCGACGGCGACGACGTGGTCGTACTCCAGGCCCTTGACGACACTCGCGGGCAGCAGGGCCACCCGGGCGCCCGGCACCTCCGGACCGGCCGCCGCGATCCCGGCCGCGTCGAGGGCCTCCCGCACCGGGGGCAGGTCCGCGTCGGCGGCGACGACACCCACCGAGCCCTCCCGGGTGAGCGCGTGCCGTACGGCGTCGGCGACCGCGTCCGGCACCGCGCCGGGGGCCACCTCGCGCAGGGCCAGCTCGCCGTCGCCGCGCAGCGAACGGGCCGGCGGTACGTCCACGTCCAGCCGCGCCAGCAGCCGGTTGGCGAGGCCCACGACCTCCCGGGGCACCCGGAACCCGGTGGTCAGCGGCGTCACGGCCGCGTCCGGCCGGCCCAGGTGGGCGAGGGTCGCGGCCCAGGACCGCGCGGCCCACGGCGTGGTCCCCTGGGCGAGGTCGCCGAGGACCGTGAGCGAGCCGAAGGCGCAGCGGCGGGCGATGGCCCGGCACTCCATCGGGGAGAGGTCCTGCGCCTCGTCGACGACGATGTGGCCGTAGCCCTCGGGATGTTCGAGGAGCCCGGCGACCTCGTCGAGGAGGACCAGGTCGGCGGCGGACCAGCGCGCCGACCTCCACGACCGCGGCGCCCCCGCGGGCCACAGCAGCGCCCGCTGCTCGTCGTCGTCCAGCAGCCCTTCGGCGGCCCGCGCCAGCGCGCCGGGGTCGACGAGCAGCCGCGCGACGACCTCCTCCGGACGCACCCGGGGCCACACCGCGTCGAGGTGGGCGCCGACCGGCCGAGCCCGTTCGACGCGGCGCACCCAGGCGTGCGGCCGGGGCCCGGCACGCCGTTCGGCCTGGTCCTGGACGTACCGCACGATCCGGGCCCGCACCCGCTCGCGCCCCACGGTGTACGGCGGCTCCTCCTCCCGCACGACCGCGACGATCCGGGCCAGCGCGTCGGCCGGGACGCGCCAGCGGTAGGACCCGTCCGGTACGACGAGGTCGCCGGCCGCCTCGGGCGCCACGCGCGCGTACAGGGCGCGGCGCAGCACCTCGGCCGTCCGGGCGTCGTGCTTGACGGCGGCGGTCCGCCCGCCGTCGGTACCGGTGACCGGGTGCCGGGCGATCTCCGCCGGGAGCGTGGACTGCCGTACACCGGTCTCGCCGAGGGCGGGGAGCACCTCGGCGATGTAGGAGAGGAAGGTGGGGTTGGGGCCGAGGATCAGCATGCCGCCGCGCCGGATGCGCTGCGGGTGGGTGTAGAGCAGGTACGCGGCCCGGTGCAGGCCGACGGCGGTCTTGCCGGTGCCCGGGGCGCCCTGGACGCAGACGGTGGCGGTGAGGCCGGCCCGGACGAGGTCGTCCTGCTCGGGCTGGATGGTGGCGGCGATGTCCCGCATGGGTCCGACGCGGGGCCGCTCGATCTCCCGGGCGACGATGGCACTGGCCCGGGACTCGCCCCGGCCGAGGTGCTCGTCCTCCAGCCCGGTGAGGTCGGCGGAGTCCCCGCGGCTGCCGGGCGCCCAGCCGAAACGGCGGCGGACGGCAACGGCGCGGGGGTCGCCGGCGGTGGCCTGGTAGAAGGCGCGGGAGACGGGGGCGCGCCAGTCGACGACGAGGGGCGGGGCGGCGGGATGCTCACTGATCCGCAGCCGCCCGAGATGCAACACCCGCGCCTCAGCCTCCGCTGCCTCTGCCTCTGCCTCTGCCTCTGCCCCTGTCCCTGTCTCCGCCTCCGCCTCCGCCTCGGCGAAGTCCAGCCGCCCGAAGAACAGCGGCCCCTCGGGCAGCTCGCGCAGCTCCTTGGCCCGGCTGCGCAGCCGGTACCCCAGCACCTCGGCGTCGGCGCCGGAGGCGGAGACGTCCTCGCCGGTGACGACGTGCCCCCGGGCCCCGTCGATCATGGCGGCGAGGACGTCCCGGCAGTGCTCGTGGTGGGCGCGTTCGAGGGCGAGGGCGTGCTGGAGGGCGGGTTCGGTCGACGTCATTCCAGCAACCGTACCGGATAACGTAACCGAGTTAAATCTTTTACCTAGTAATAGTCAGCCCCGGCAGCCCGGCCGCCAGCCCCCCGAACGCCCGCTCCGCCGCCGCCACCGCGTCCGGCCGCACGTCCGCCACCCGCTCCCCGGCCGCGATCCGCCGCCAGTTCTCCAGCGCGAGGATCCGCTGTACGGCGATGATCTGACCGGCGGCCAGCCGGGCCTCCAGACCACCGCCGAGCACCCGCGCGAGCGCGGCCTCGGACCGTTCGAGCTGCGTGTGCATCCGGGCGACGAGGGCGGGCGTGCCGTACAGCAGCCGGTGAAAGTCCAGTACGGCCGGATGGTCGTTGAGCCCGGTCACCGGGTCGCACCGCTCGAGACCCGCCAGGAAGTGCCGCCGCAGCGCGTCGAGCGGATCCGGCCCCTGCCCCGCCACCCGCGCCGACTCGTCCTCGTGATCGGCGATCCGGTGCAGGACGAGGTCCTCCTTCGCGGGGAAGTACCGGAAGAGCGTCGGCTTGGACACCTCGGCCGCGGCGGCCACCTCCGCGACGGACACCGCGTCGAACCCCTTCTCCAGGAAGAGCCCGACGGCGACGTCCGACAACACCTGCAACGTCCGCTGCTTCTTCCGCTCCCGCAGCCCGCTCTCCACCATGCGACGACCCTACGCCG
The DNA here is from genome assembly GCF_042717365.1 of Streptomyces sp. NPDC058534. Classification (NCBI taxonomy): domain Bacteria; kingdom Bacillati; phylum Actinomycetota; class Actinomycetes; order Kitasatosporales; family Streptomycetaceae; genus Streptomyces; species Streptomyces sp. NPDC058534. The sequence goes on along the minus strand of NZ_JBHXNW010000068.1, from coordinate 47,351 downwards.
GGGGCGCCGGCGGGCCGCTCACGCGGCGGGCGCCGCACGCCAGGGAGGCGCCGCCGCCAGGCCCCACAGGCTGTCGAAGTGCCGGTTCCAGGTGGCCAGGACGGCCTTGGCGTCGTCGCCGCCCTCCTGGGACCAGACCGTGAGGTCGGTGCGGTAGCCCTTGGGGTCGTAGTACTCCGGATCGGTGGTGCTGCGCAGGACGGTCCGCGCGGTCACGTCGTAGAGCCCGTGCAGGACCAGCTCCCGGTTGAAGACGCAGACCTTGTCCGTGGGTATGCCGGGGTGCAGGCGGTACTCGCAGTGAGCCGTCACCGTGCCGAGCAGGGTCAGTCGCTCCGCCAGGACCGAGAGCGTCTCGTCGTACTCGCGGCACTTCTCCTCGAGCCGCTTGCGGAAGTCCGGGTCGTCCACCGGCCTGCCGCCCTCGCCGACCCTCGACGGAACGGTCATGGGCCGGCCGAAGTCGGGGATGAGGAACCGCACGTTCACGTGCCGGATCGGGCTGCCGGGGTCCTCCAACAGCCCTTCCAGGCGGTGGTACAGCTCGTTGTACAGGGTCTCCCCGGTGTACCCGAGAAAGCCGATCTCCACGGTACGCGCGCGGAATGCCTCGCTCACGAACGTGCCGAGCTCCCGGGACTCGACCTGCGAACGCGCGGGCAGCCGCAGCGACGACGCCAGGTCCTTCACCGACTCGTACAGCACGTAGCCCACCAGGCTGAGCAGCGCGCCTCCCAGGAAGGCCTTGTCCTGCAGGGCGTCACCGATCGGCTTGACCAACTGGGCGCTCACACCGACGACGAAGAGCCCGAGGAGCAGGGTTCGTGTCACCGTCGGCTCATAGCGGGCCTGCAGCCGCCGGAACCGCTGCGCCATTCCCTCGGAATCCGTCCTGCCCGACCTGCCGGACATACGCGGCCCCCCGCTGTCGCGTCGGGAGCGGCTCAGACGTCCGCCGGGAACCTGGCCGCTCGTGGCCCCCCATGGTCGCCGTGGGGGAGCGCGCGGGCAAGATAGGGATTGGCCATGGACTTGTCCGGCAGGCCCAGGGCCGCGGTGGCCTCGGCGAGGGTCATGGCGTAGGTCTGGACGGCCCGTTTGACGTTGGGGGCGCCCAGACTCACGCCGGTCACCAGACGATCGAGGTCGACGTAGGCGGACCTGACGGTCTCGATCCACCGGTACACCCGCCAGTCGTCCCGCCAGTGGTGGGTGCAGTCGGGCGGGAGGAGGCGCTCCCAGCGGCGGAACATCCGGTCGCGGATCTCCGGCCGGGTGGGTGTGAGGTGCATGTGGCGGACGAGGTCGTACAGGGGATCGCCCACCATCGCCATTTCCCAGTCGATGAGCGTCAGTCCGCCACCGTCCGGGCGGCGCACCAGGTTCCACGGGTTGAGATCGCCGTGCAGCAGCACGGGTCGCCGTCGGCTCAGGGTGTGGCGGGCGAGGATCTCGGCGAGCCGGACGTTGTCCGGCAGGCCCAGTTCGCGGGCGAGTTCCATCGTGGCCTTGGGCAGCTCGCTCACCAGGCGGACCAGCTCGCCGCGCAGCCACGGGTAGAAGGCGGCTCCCTTGAGGGGGTCCAGCCCCCCGCATCCGACCCGGGTCAGCTCGCCCAGCTGTTCCACGAGATCGTCCGCCTCGTACGGCCGCAGCCCGTGCGCGGGATGCTCGGGCGGGGCGAAGCCGTTCGCCGGTCCCTCGTAGGAGTGGATGGTGAACGGTTCACGCAGCCCGCTCCTGCCCAGGGCCAGTACGCGCGGAGCCTTGACGCGGGCCCCGGAATTCTCGATCTCCCTCAGGACGGCGTGTTCGCTGAGGAATCTGCGTTCCCGGGAGTCCGCGGCGCCCACCTTGCGGCGCACCACGACGGGGAAGTCGATGCCCTCGACGTCCACGGCCGTGTTCAGATGGGCCGTGCCCTTGAGGACCCGGTCGGCGGAGGCGGCGCCCTCCTCCAGCAGGGCCCGGTTGACGGCCCACAGCGGGAAGTCGCTGCGGACCGGAAGCCTCGGATCGCGCTGCCACACGATCTGGGACAGCTTCCGCTCGCGGCTGGACCGCACCCCCCGGGACTCGTGCCACCGGAAGAGGATGCGCTCGATGGCCGGTTCCTCCGCCACGCTCTTCAGACGCAACGGTTCTTCGGCCGCCACCAGCGCCCGCCGCACCGCCCGCGTCGCGGCGTCCAGGTCCCGCTGGTCGAAGGAGTCCCCGAGGGACTTCGCCGCCCGCATGACGTCCGGATAGACCGACTGGGCCCGCTCGAAGGCGACGTAGTGCCTGAGGTCCCGGTCCAGGCCGTTGACCGCCTTGCCGCGCCGCTCCCCCATCACCTTGCGCCAGGCCTCGATGACCTCCGGCCACTGGTGGTCGGGGTAGCGCATCCGCACCAGGTGGGTGGCGAGGTCGTGCAGGGGGTCGCCGTAGCCGGCCAGCTCCCAGTCGACGCAGATCAGCGGGGGATCCCCGGCGTAGGAGACGATCACGTTGTCGCGGTGCAGGTCCGTGTGGACCAGGCTGAACGGCCGGCTGACCAGCGTGGGCACCCGCTCGGCGAACCGGACCAGGGCGTCTTCGGGAATACCCAGCATGGCGAACAGGCCCCCGAAGTCGGCCCGGTTGCGCCGCCTGATCTGCTCGTCCGCCGCGAACGCCAGCGCCCTCAGGAACGCCCCGCCGTCCCGGCTCGACCGCGGCCAGTACGCCGGCAGCGGCGGCAGATGCTGCCTGCGTACCTGCGTCATGTCCGCCAGCAGCCCGGCCAGCGCGACGATCAGGTCGTAGTCGACCGGCGTGTCGTTGGGGCAGATGGTCGACAGGGGCACGCCCTCGACATAGCTGAGGACGACGACGTCGCGGTGCTTGGCCAGACAGCGCGGGACGTTGTGCAGCACCCCCCAGATCCGGTTGAGCAGGTCGGCCTCGTCCTGCCAGGTGCGGATCACGACCGGCAGCGCCGAGGGGATGCGCTTGCGGACGGTGACCCGCGCGCCGCGCTCGGCGGCGACCAGCCTGGAGTCCCCGGCGGTCAGGGGCCGCACCATGTAGTTCAGGTTGTGGTGCCCCCGGCCGAACTTCCCGAGCGCCGTCGCCGAGGCCAGGAACCGGTCGAACGCGTCGTCCCGCTCCAGCGCCGGATTGCCAAGCGGGGAGGGACGACTCACGGAGTGCTCCAGGAGGGACTTTGCCACGCGCCAGATCTTCGCTGCGACGAAGAAAGTGGCCACACAGTACAGCCACGTCCCACGGTCCGCTGCGAGTACTCCAGTATTCGGAACCCCCAGGGGCAACTCGGGTGACCGGAACGGGCGAACCGCTACTCCCGATGGACCGCGCCGGTCAGACCGGGTCGGCCAGCAGCTTCCAGCACGATTCGAACCAGGCCTGCATGCTCTGTACGAACAGCGAGCCGGCCGAACCGGCGTCCCCCTCGTCGTGGACGTGCCGGGTCAGCACCGAGCCGAGACCCAGGACGTCCAGTGCCTCGACCTCGGTGCCGTCGTCCAGCAGGAGGGTGCGCTCGACCACTTCGTACGGGCCGTAGAGGGCCTCGGCCTCCGGGCGCAGGTAGAGCTTGAAGGTGGGCACCAGCGGCACGTGCCGGACCTCCACGCTCACGGACGGCACCAGCCCTTCGGTCCGCAGATCACTCAGGGCGGCCCGCAGCGAGGTCGTGTGCCGGTGCGTGATGCCGTGGAGCCGGTGCAGCAAGCGCTCCCGCAGGTGCTCCGCCGACTCCTCGCCGTCCGCCGCGCCCGTGGCCTCCTTCGGGCGCGGATACGGCAGCGCCAGCCCCTCCGAAGGCAGCAGCATGCGCAGGGTGATGCTGGTGGGCCCGATCTCCCCCGCCCGGATCCGTTCCGCCTGGAGCCGGATGTGCGCGTCCAGGCTCTCCGAGGTCAGGGTGAACACGTCGAGCCGCACGTCCGGCCGGTCGAAGGCGCGGGTGACGAAGGGGCCCAGCGAGACCCGTACCGGTGCCGGCTCCGCCTTCGGCCGGACCGCCGCGTGGATGGGGAGCTTGGTCACCCGGGTCCCGCTGCCCTGCCGGGACTCGACCCAGCCCTCCGACTTCAGCTCGCCGAGCACCCGCTGCACGGTGTCGCGGGAGACGCCGAACTCGCCGGCCAGCTCCCGCTGGGCGGGGAGTGTCGCGTGCAGTCCGTAGGTGCCGTCGGCCAGTTGCTCGCGCAGCGCCTCCAGGACCCGCTCGAACTCCTTGCCGCCTCCCTCACCGCGTTCTCCGCTCATGCAGCGACCGTACCGCCGGGCACCGACACGCAAACCGCTTTCCGTCCCATCGGTCCGTGAAGGAGACAACAGGCAGTCAACCTCCGGCCAGTTGGACTGATTGTTTGCCGGTTCTCGTTAGTCGATCAGCCAACAAGGGGACAACCCGGAGAGAGGAACCGTCCAATTAGCGGGCTGAGCAGCCAAGTTGACACAGGAGGTGTCGTGTCCGTGATCAGCGACCACCGCACCCGAGCCTCACGCGTGAACCCGGCCCGCGTCCTTCCACAGCAGCCGCAGCACCGGCTCCAGGGAGTCGACGACCGTCTCCGCGCCCGCCTGCCTGAGGACCTTCGCCTTCTCCTCGTTGCGCGCGTAGCCCAGGAACGGCACCCCGGCCCGCCGGGCGGCGGTGAGGTCGGACGTCGTGTCTCCGACCATCAGCGCCTGCGCGGGGGCCACCCCCATCGCGCTGAGGGCCCGGTTGAGGCAGTACGGATCGGGCTTGAGCAGGTGCAGGTCCTGGGTGCGGCCGTAGATGTGCGGGGCGAAGCAGTCCAGCAGACCGCGCGTGGCGAGGTACTCGCCGACCACGCGGGGCGAGTTGTTGGTCGTCACCGCCAGTCCGACCCCGAGCGCCGACCAGGTGCGGATCAGCGGGTCCGCGTACGCGGTCGGCCACGCGGTGGGTACGGCCCGCAGCTCCTCCCGGGTCAGCCGCTCCTCGAAGTCGGCGACCAGGTCACTGTCCTGGCGCCGGCGGTTGACCGCGCCCAGCAGGACGTGCGGGTCGGGGTGGACCTGCTCCTCCTGGGTCAGCAGTCCCTTGAGGCCCAGCCGTTCCAGCCAGTCCACCAGTTCGCCCGCCACCCGGTCGGCGGAGTAGCCCGCGAACAGTCTGCAGATGGGGCCGTCGAAGTCCCACAGGACGACGCGGGCGCCCTCGACCAGGTCTCCCAGGCCCCCCAGGCCACCGGTCCGCTCGGTCACCGGTTCCATCTGGTCCATCTGGTCCGTCTGATCCGTCTGATCCGTATCAGGAGTCACTAGGAGAGTGTCATGTCAGTGGTGATGGTTTCCCAGAGGGCGTCGAACCACTTCTGTGATTCCTCCACGAACACGGCGTCCCGATGACCCGCCCGCTTCAGGAAGGAGAAGAGCAGCGACTGGGAGCCGAGGGCGTCGTACATCTCCAGCGTCCGGCTCTCGTACTCCTCCTCGCGCCGGGTCAGCATGTAGTAGCCGAGGAGCGCCTCCTCGCCGCCCAGAAGGTAGAGCTTCATCGGCGGGGTGAACGGCAGGGCGCGGAAGGCGATGTGCACGTCGACGCGGTGGGTGGAGCGCACGGCGTGCAGGTTGTGCTGGAGCACCCGGGCCTGGGCGTTGCGCATCTGGAGCCAGCGCTGGTGGACCGGGTCGTCCTCCTCGTCCTCCACCAGGACGGGGAAGGCCAGCTCGATGTCGCGCGAGGGCATCAGGACGCGGAAGTCGATGGCCTCGGGTCGGATGCGGCCCTCGTGGATCAGGCGGAGCGGCTCGCTGAGGGCCAGCATCAGCGTCTCCGAGGTGTGGCACACGACGTCGACGCGCACGCGCGGTGCCGCGAACGCCGCCGCCAGCCGCGGCCCGAGCGAGACCATCGTCGGCTGCGGCTCGCCCCGGGAGGTGGCGGGCTCGGCGATGCGCGGCGGGCTGCCCTTGCTGACGTTGGTGAGGAGACCGTCCTCCTGGAGGGCGCGCAGGGCCTGGCGCACCGTGCCGCGCTCCACACCGAACTCGTCGGCCAGCTCGGCCTGGGTGGGCAGGCGGTCGCCCGCCTTGAGGTCTCCCCCGCGGATCCGCTCCCGCAGGACGTCGGCGATCTCCTGGGCCGAGAGCCTTCTGCTGCCGTTCACGGACACGTTCTCCTGAGTCACGACCAAACGCTACAACTTCGACCTACCTACGGGGAGTTGTTTGAAACTTGTTTATAGGTAGCAGCCAAGTGGGGACAACATAGACAGAGTTGGCAGCCAACTTAGCCCAGTTGGTGGAAGTTTACCTTCCCGAACTTCCCGAACCACTTCCCGAAGGGGGGAAAGACCATGCCCGTCCTCGCCCTGGTCTCCACGGTCTTCGTCATCGCCTTCGAGCAGATCGTCCAGTGGAAGTACGGCGCCACCGGGATCATCGGCCTGCTCCTGCTCACCATAGGCATCAAGGCCAAGAGCCCGTCCGTCAGCTCCGCCGGCGCGGTCCTGCTGGCCCTCCTGGTCGCGGGGCCCGCGCTGTGACCGGGGGGCGGTCAGCCCGTGAGCAGCAGCTCCGAGCTGATCGTCCCCCACAGCGCGTCGAACCACAGCCGGGACTGCTTCACGAACACGCCGTCGCGCAGGCCACCACGCTGGTCGAAGGCGAACAGCGTCGAGCGGACGCCCTCCGCGTCGTACATCTCCAGCTGCTCGTGACCGATCTGCTGCTCGCGCCGGCTGAGGGTGTAGTACGCGAAAAGGGCCTCCGCCCCGTTGAGCAGGTAGAGCTTCACCGGCGGGGTGAAGGGCAGCGCGCGGAAGGAGACCCGCACGTCGATGCCGTGCGTGGCCCTGAGGCTCAGCAGGTTGTGCCGGAGCACCTGGCCCTGGGCGTTGCGCATGGCCAGCCACCGCTCGTGCACCGGGTCACCGGCACCGCCGCCGCCCACCGGCACCGGGAAGGCCAGGTCGATGTCGCGGCTCGGCAGCAGGACGCGGACGTCGACCTTGGCCGGTTTCAGTCGCCCCGCGTGGATCTGGCGCAGCGATTCGCCGATGGCGAGGGTCAGGGAGACGGAGGTCAGGCACAGGGCGTCGATCTCCACGTGCGGCGCGGCGAAGGCTTCCGCGATCCGGGGCGCGAGGGCGACGGTGGTGGGCATCGGCGGCGCCGGAGGGCCGGTCGGGGCGCCGTGGAGGTCGGGCGCGACGGTCGCGGGGCTCCCCTTGGACACGTTGGTGAGCAGACGCTCCGACTGGAGGATGCGCAGGGCCTGGCGTACGGCGCCGCGCTCCACGCCGAACTCGTCGGCCAACTGGGCCTGGGTGGGCATGCGCTGGCCCGGCCGCAGCCGACCGGACCTGATCCGGGCGCGCAGCTCGTCGGCCACCTCGCGATGTGTTGTCTGTGGCCGCTGCGGTCTCTTCCGCCCATTGACGGAGGCATGTTCCCGCTCCACGACCAAACACTACAACTTCTCGCCATCTTTAGGCAGTTCGCGGAAAGGTGGTTATGAGACGCGTCCAAGCGGAGATAAGTACAGTGAAGTTGGCAGCCAACTTGAGCAACGTGGTCGGACCTTACGGGGGTTGGCCACCACGGTGAACAGGGGGTCCACCATGCCGCTCATCGCGATCGTCGTCGCCGCTCTGGCCATCGGCTTCGAGCAGCTCGTGCAATGGAAGTACGGGCCGATGGGCATCATCGCGTTCGTCGCGCTGTCCATCGGCATCAAGGCGAAGAACACCATGATCGGCGGTGTGGGCGCGGTGATCCTCGTGATGCTGCTCGCCCAGTCCGGCTGATACCGACGTACTGCTGTCCGGGCCCCCTTCCGGAGGGGAGCCGGGAGCCCGGACAGTCAGTCAGCACCACGGCACCACCGCACCACCGCACAACAACCACAACAACCACAACCGAACAGCGGCACAACAACCACAACTGAAAAGCACGCGCTACGGATGCGCACGTCCACCGTCACCGGCAGAAGGGAGCCGCCTCAGAACACGTCCGGGCACCAAGGCCGCCTGGAGGTACGCAGCAGGGCGTCGACCACACGGGCGGCGCCCGCTCGTTCTTCCCGCACCCGGCCGAGTGCCGCCAGCCGCACCGCCGACTCGTCGCCCAGCCACAGCGCCCCCAGCTCGCCCACGTCGAGCACGAGATGGGCGCTCTCGGTCGTCGGCGCGCAGGACGCCCCGGCCGGCCCGGCCTCCAGCCGCCACCGCCCGCCGGCCAGCCCTCCCCGGTCCACGACCTCCAGCACCAGCGACCCCCGCCCCTCGTACGTCCGCGCCTCCAGCGCCCGTACGACGTCCAGGATCCGCACCCACAGCCAGTCCGCCTGCGTGACTATCCTCGCCGCGCGCGGGTCCGGCAGGAGGTGCGGGAGCAGGTCGTCGGGGGACCGCCAGCCGCTCTTCACCGTCGTGATCCAGTCGATCGAGCACAGGTAGTGCCACAGGGCGCGCTCGGCGGCGGGCGTCGCGGCCAGCAGCCAGTCCACGGTCGCCGTCTCCATCGGCTGCTTGGCGTCGCCCCAGTGGTCGTCGGCCCGGTACGAGACCATGCCCTCGACCTCGCCGTCCGCCGCGCGGTACACGGCGTAGAAGGGCTCGGTCCACGGGGCGCCGTACGTGCTGACGACGCCGGTCCGCGTCCGCCACCACAGCTCGGGCCGGCTGACCGCGCCCGGCTGGGACCGGCGCACCCGCTCATGCAGCCCGGGACCGAGCTTGCGCACGTCCTCGCCGTCCACCAGGTCGATCCGCCCGCCGTCCGCCGGGACCGGCCGGCGCGGGTCGAGTCCCGCGCGGGGCACGTCGACCGTCCACTCGGTCAAGGTGGTGGCGGGACCGAAGCCGAACCGGCCGTAGATCGGGTACTCGGCCGCGATCAGCGTCGCCACGACGTCCCCGCGCTCCTTCGCCGCCGCCAGATCCTGCGCCATCATGCGGGTCAGCAGGCCGCGGCGCCGGTGGGTCGCGGTGACCGTCACGTTGGAGACGGCGTCGGCCGGGACGAGGGCGCCCCCGACGGCGGTGACCTCTTGGTCGAAGGACCGGAAGGTCGCCACACAGCGCTCCCCGTCGAAGGCGCCGAGCGACCGGCCCGGCACGAACAGCTCGCGACGGGCCGCCAGCTGCGACTCCGCCACCGCGGGCGGCATGAGGAATCCGGTGTTCAGGGCGCGGTTCCAGTCGGGGAAGTCGGCCTCGGTGATGGGACGTACGTCGATCTCGGCACGGCGGGTCATGCGCTCACCGTAGGTCGGCCACCGCACCCGCGTCGCGCGGATTTGCGGCCGGTCCGGGCTCTCAGAAGGCCGCCCGGATCTCCCCCACCTCGCTCCCGCCGCCCAGCAGCGGCGTACGGCCGATGCGGTCGACCACGGACCCCTCGACGCCCAGCAGCGTCAGCGCGCGGGCCAGGACCGGGCCCAAGGCCCGCGTCGCGCCGTCCTCGACCTTGAAGGCGAGGGCACGGCCGTCCGGCAGGGCCACCGCCTGGACGGCCTCGGCGCCCATCTTGGAGAGGCTGCCGGGCACCTCCCGCATCAGCCAGGTGTCGGCGCGGCGGGTGCCGGCGACGTACTCGGGGTGGGCGCGCATCGCGTCGGCGACCCGGCGCTCCGCCGTGCCGGGCTCGGCGCCCACGAAGGAGCGGAAGGCGCGGGCCAGACCGACCAGGCTGATCGCCATCAGCGGCGCCCCGCACCCGTCCGTGCCGACGGCGGTGACCGGCTCGCCCGCCGCGTCCTCCACCACCCTGTGGATGGTCCGCTGGAGCGGGTGCCCGGGGTCGAGGTACGTCTCCAGCGGCCAGCCCCGCTGCGCGCAGACCGCGAGCATCGCGGTGTGCTTGCCGGAGCAGTTCATGGTGACCCGGTCGGGCGCCGCGCCCGACGCGAGGTACGTGTCCCGCTCCTCGGCGTCCAGCGGCAGGTCGGGCGGGCACTGGAGCAGGGCCGGGTCGAGGCCGTACTCGGCCAGCATCTTGCGGACCAGGTCGCGGTGAAACGGTTCTCCGGAGTGGCTCGCGGAGGCCAGCGCCAGCCGCTCCTCCGCGAGGTCGAGACCGGCCCGCAGCACGCCCGCCGCCTGCATCGGCTTGTTGGCGGAGCGCGGGAAGACCGGCGCCGTCACCTCGCCGAGGGCCAGCTCCACGGCCCCGTCGGCGCCCAGGACGACCAGACTCCCCCGGTGCCGCCCCTCGACGAAGCCGGACCGGACGACCTCGGCGAGGACGGGCGGCACGACGGGCGTGAGGGCGGACGTGGGCGCGGACTGCTCCGTCTGCGACGGCTGGGACGGTTGCGACGGCTGGGGCGCGGGCATCGGCGGTGGCCTTCCGGACGGGTGACCCGCCGCGGCGACGGCCCGGGATCACCGGACCGGCGGGCGGCGCGGATGGCCGCCCCCCGTGTCACACGAGCAGGTCGTCGACTTGTGCTTCCCCCTCACGGTACCGGCGTGCGATCTCCGCGCTGCAGCCGTCCGCCGTGCGCTGCAGCCGCTGCCGGTCCCGGGACACCTGCTGCTCGTAGCGCACGAGCCGGCCCATCCCGTTGGTCAGCTCGGTGTCGGTGCGGGCCGGCAGGTCCGACAGCTCCACCTCGCCGAGCATCTCCGCCGCCAGCCGCCTGCACTCCTCGCTCCGCGGGGTGCCCAGCGTCACGTGCCGGGCGGAGGAACGCTGCCGCGCCGGGGCGTCGGCCAGGATCTCCGACAGCCGCTCCACCACGGACCCGGACGCCGCGGTGGTCACCACGGCCGCCGGTCCCCTCCCCGCCAGCGCCGCGCGCAGGATGTCGATACGCCCCTGCAGCAGCCGTCGTACATAACTGAGGTCGGTCTCCTCGCGCTGCGCGTCCCGGCGCAGGGTGCGCAGCTCCGGCAGGCTCAGTGCGGTCAGGTCGTGCTCCGGGGACTCCGCCGGCAGCTCCGGACTGTCCGTGCGCTGCACGGGCGGCCGGGGCGCCTCCAGGCCACCCGGACATGTGAACGCGACTGTCCCGAGGGACTGTCCCCTACTCGGTGTACTCATGTGCTCTACCGTCCCCTCGCCCGGCGTCTGGCAAGCATCGTGTCACCCCTGGTGGCCGCTATGTGACCGAGTGCCCACGATCGGCCCCAGATGGGGGGTTAGGTGGCAGAAAAAGCCCCGTACGGGCCCGCCCGCCCCCACCCCGGGGGCGCACGGCATCATGGCGGGATGCGTGCAGTGGTGCAGAGGGTGGACGGCGCGAGTGTCGTCGTGGACGGCGAGACCGTGGGGGCGATCGACGGCGCGGGGCTGTGCGTGCTGGTCGGCGTCACCCACGAGGACACCAAGGAGAAGGCGGCGCAGCTGGCCCGCAAGCTCTGGTCGGTGCGGATCCTGCACGACGAGAAGTCGTGCAGCGACCTCGGCGCACCGCTCCTGGTGATCAGCCAGTTCACCCTTTACGGCGACGCCCGCAAGGGCCGCCGCCCCACCTGGAACGCGGCCGCGCCCGGCGACGTCGCCGAACCGCTCGTCGACGAGGTCGTCGCACAGCTGCGCTCGCTGGGCGCGACCGTGGCGACGGGCCGGTTCGGCGCGCAGATGCGGGTGTCGCTGACGAACGACGGCCCGTTCACGGTCCTGGTGGAGGTCTGACCCCTCACCGGCGGTCTCAGGGCTCCACGACCGTCTCCTGGGCGGCGGCCGTGCCCTCGGCCGTCAGCCGGGCGTCCACCGGCACGTTCCGCTTCACCAGGGCGAGGGCGACCGGGCCCAGCTCGTGGTGGCGTACGGACGTGGTGACGAAGCCGATCTTGCGGCCCTCGGGCCCGTCGTCCGCGAGCCGGATCTCCGCCCCGGCCGGGGGCAGGTGCACCTCGCTGCCGTCCAGGTGCAGGAAGACCAGGCGGCGCGGCGGTTTGCCGAGGTTCTGCACCCGGGCGACGGTCTCCTGGCCCCGGTAGCAGCCCTTCTGGAGATGCACGGCCGTGCCGATCCAGCCCAGCTCGTGCGGGATGGTCCGGTGGTCGGTCTCGAAACCCAGCCGCGGCCGGTGCTGCTCGACCCGCAGCGCCTCGTGGGCGAGGATCCCGGCGGCGGGACCGGCCCCGTCGGCGAACGCCTCCAGCCGCTCCCTGGGCAGGAAGAGATCACGGCCGTACGGCGTCTCCCGGACGGCGACGCCCTCGGGGACCTCGGCGATGGACCCGGCGGGCAGGTACACGACCGCGGTGTCGGCGGTGCGGTCGGCGACCTCGACCCGGTAGAAGAACTTCATCGACTCCAGGTAGGCGATCAGTGCCTCCTCGCTGCCGGGCTCCACGTGGGCCCAGGTGGTGGTGCCATCGTCGACGAGGTACAGGGCGTGCTCGATGTGGCCGTTCGCGGAGAGGATCAGCGCCTCGGTGGCCTCGCCGGCCGGCAGGTCGCTGACGTGCTGGGTGAGCAGCAGGTGCAGCCAGGCCAGCCGGTCGTCGCCCGTGACGGTGATGACACCGCGGTGGGACAGGTCGACGAAGCCGGTGCCGTCGGCGAGGGCACGCTGCTCGCGGAACAGGTCGCCGTAGTGGGCGGCGACGCCTTCGTCCACGCCCTCGGCGGGGACCGCGCCGGGCAGGGACAGCAGGGGGCTCTTCATACGCCTAGCCTACGACTCGGTAGTTGAACCGTTCAGGGAGCAGTCGCGGCACCGGCCGAAGATCGCGAAGTGCTTCATGTCGGTGTCGAAGCCGAACTCCTCGCGGAGCTTCGCGGTGAAGTCGGCGGCCACCGAGACGTCGGCCTCGATCACCTCGGTGCAGTCCCGGCAGACCAGGTGGAGGTGGTGGTGCCGGTCGGCCAGGTGGTAGGTGGGCGCGCCGTGCCCGAGGTGGGCGTGGCTGACCAGCCCCAGCTCCTCCAGGAGCTCCAGCGTGCGGTAGACGGTGGAGATGTTGATACCCGACGCCGTCTTCCGCACCTGGCCGAGGATGTCGTCGGGTGTCGCGTGTTCGAGGGTGTCCACGGCTTCGAGCACCAGCTGCCGCTGCGGGGTCAGCCGGTAGCCGCGCTGCCTGAGGTCGCTCTTCCAGTCGGTGCTCACCACACCCCAGAGTCTAGGCCCGGCGGCCCGCCTCATGGTGTGACGCCCAGGAAGCGACCCAGCGTCTCGCCGCGGTCGGTACCGTCGACACCAGCACCGGCCCTTGATCCGGAGGACTCTCCCGTGACCGCTCACCGCCCGGAACCACTCACCGAGCCCCTCATCCCCATGCCCGCCCTCACTCCCGAGGCACTCCGTACCGCGGTGGAGAGGCTGACGCCGAGCCGGGTGCCCGCGTTCGTTCAGGACCTCGCCGAGGCGACGACCAACGCGCAGCAGACACAGTCCCTCGCGCCTCTGCGCACCTTCGTCCACACCTGGGGGGTGTTCGTGGCGATCCAGCGCCGACCCTCCCGCGCGACGCGCCTTCGTCACTTGGAAGAGGTCGTGAGCGCGGGCACGGAGGACCCGTCGGACGCCATCGCCGAGATCCGGAAGATCCACGCCGAGGGGGAGGCGGAGGCCGGTACCTCACGGCGGGGCTGCCCGTAGGTGTCGTGGCGCAGGTGGAACACGCGGTCCCCCGGCACGAGTGCGTCCGGGTGACTACTTGAAGAAAGCGATCCCGTCGTCCGGCATGTCGTCCGGCAGGGCCTTGGCCCAGCGCTCGACGTCCTCCGGGGTGACGACCTTCTTGAGGTGCGCCGACATGTAGGGGCGCAGCTCGACCTCGGGGGTCTGCTTCTCGCCGACCCACATCAGGTCGCTCTTGACGTAGCCGTACAGCCGCTTGCCGCCGGTGTAGGGCCGCGAGGCGGCGGTGCGGGCCACCGCGTCCGTGACCAGGTCGATCTGCGGCTTCTGGTCGGCCAGCTCGCCGTACCAGATCTCGATGACGCCGTCGTCGCGGGTCATCGTGGCCTCGACCCTGCGGTTCGCGTCGATGCGCCAGAAGCCGGACTCGGACTCCAGCGGGCGGACCTTGTTGCCGTCCTGGTCGAGGACCCAGGAGTGGGAGCGGTACTCCAGGAAGTCCCGGCCGTCGTGGGTGAAGGAGACCTCCTGCCCGAAGTTGCACTTCTCGTCGCCCGGGAAGTCGTGCACGCCCGCGCCGGCCCAGTCGCCGAGCAGGAAGACGAGCGGGACGAGGTCCTTGTGGAGGTCGGACGGGATCTCGATCATGAGCGGTACTTCCTGGCGTCGGTGATCAGCGCTGGCCCTGGTACAGCTTCTTCACGGTCAGACCGGCGAAGGCGAGAACGCCGACGCAGACCAGGACCAGCAGGGCTTCGAAGAAGATCTCCACGGGGTGCTCCTTGAGCGGGGGGCATACGACAGGGCCGCCCTCAGCTTACGCGGCCCACCCTGGCTCTTCTCGCCGGACTCCGTCCACGAAGGCGGCCCACGCGGGCGCGGCGAACAGGAGCGCTCCGCGGGCCGGGTCCTTGCTGTCCCGGACTGGGACGAGGGAGGGGAGGTTGTGGGCGACCTCGACGCAGTTGCCGCCGTCGGAGTTGCTGTAGCTGCTCTTGCGCCAGGTGACGGTGCTCAGGTCGATGGCTCGCATGGCGCTTCCTCCAACACTCGCAAAATGAACGACCGTGACTCGGCGGAGTTCAACGCCAGGTCGCGGAGGTCATCATAAGTGCGCTGCAACTGCTCAACTTTGCAAACTTCCTCGATGAGTTCGCCCTGGACGTCGTTCTCCGCGTAGGCCACGGTACGGCCATCCGCCAGGCGGAGAAACATGAGATCGGTGCGTCCATCCCGTGCAGGCCAGAGCCGAAAGGCAGTACGTGGATGGTGATGTTCGGGCGTTCCGACGCCCCCAGCAGGTACTCAAGCTGCGCACGCCACTCTCGGGGGTCTCGTAGCGAGTTGCGCAGCACCGTCTCGGAGAGGATGGCGCGAAATGGCGGCGCCCCATCCCCTGCAAGGACGTGACGTCGCCCAACGCGAGCGCCGACCTGCTGGTCCAGCGCTTCCCCACTGAGCCCACCCGCCGCCAGCGCTTCACGGGCGTACCCCTCCACCTGGAGCAACCCCGGCGGCCTGCTCAACGAGTACTGCCACATACTCACCGCCTCGGCCTCCAGCACCATGTACCGCCGGTACCGCTCCTTGAACTGCGTCGGGTCGGCCATCGCCAGCTCCCACAGGGTCAGCAGCAGCCGCTGCGTGCCGTAGTACTGGTCGAGCGCCTGGACCACCTCCGGGCCGCCCAGCGTGTGGCCGTTCTCCAGCTTGCCGAACTGGGACGCGTCCCAGCCCACCACTTCGGCCAGCGCCCGCAGGCTCACGCCTCTCTCCGCGCGCAGTATCCGCAGTTCCTCGGCGAACCGCTGCCTCGGTTCCTGACTCCGACCCGTGATCGCGATCCTCTGCGGCACCGCACCCCTCCCGGCTGTGGAATTTGTGGAATTTGAGCCGCCCGCTGTGGAACTTGGGGCCTTTCCGGGCTTGGCACCCCCCGCCATGGGTCATGCTCGTAATGCCCAGCACTACGCAGAGTAGGGCAACTGTCGCATTCCGTATAGATGTTGACGTAAGGGAGCGGACCCGTGAGATCAGAACCGGCCACCTTCGAACCAGGCACCGTGCTCTACGACCCCGCCACCGCCAAGGTCGGCGCGTACCAGGGGCTGACCGGGCCCCGCGCGATGCTCCGCCCCCTCGGCGGCGGCCGGGAGTGGGAGGCGGAGCCGGCGGAACTGCGCCCGGCGACCGACCGCGAACGCCTCGGCGCGAGCCTCCGCGCCGCGAACGAGCGCACGCTCGCCACGCCCCCGGCCCCCGGCGACCCGGGGAGGCCGCCCACGCCGGTCCCCGACTGCGACGCCTGCGCCTGGCTGGCCGGCCGGCGGGAGGCCGCGGGCACGGCGTTCGACCACAGCGCGGTGACGGACGCGAACGTCCTGCTGCGCCAGCACCAGCGCAAGGAGCACGAGGCATGACGTACGACGGCGGACTGCCCTACGAGGAGTGCAAGCGCGCGCAGCGACTCTCACCCCGACGCGACCGGACTCCCCTTTCACCCGGCTTCGCGATGCCACCGTTCCACCCGGCCCACCCGCCGAAGCCCATGCCCAGGCCCAGGTCCCGGCCGCCCCGGCGGTACGTCAGGCTGGACGGTCCCACCGTCAGCGGCCTGCTCACCGCTCTCAGCATCGCGACGCTGCTGGTGACGATCACCCTCGCCGTCTGACGCCGCCCGCGAGGGCTACCCTTCCGGCATGGCGAAGAAGCTCGTGATCAAGGTGACGGCGGGGGCGGATGCGCCCGAGCGGTGTTCTCAGGCGTTCACGGTGGCGGCGGTGGCCGTGGCCAGCGGGGTCGACGTCTCGCTGTGGCTGACCGGCGAGTCCGCGTGGTTCGCGGTGCCGGGCCGGGCGGCGGAGTTCGAGCTGCCGCATGCCGCGCCGCTGCCGGACCTGCTCGACTCGCTCCTGGCGGGCGGCCGGGTGACGCTGTGCACCCAGTGCGCGGCCCGCCGCGACCTCACCGAGAAGGACGTCATCGACGGCGTGCGGATCGCGGGCGCGCAGGTCTTCGTGCAGGAGGCCCTCGCCGACGACACGCAGGCGCTCGTCTACTGAGCGGTTCGCGTCGCCGAGGCCCCCTGCCCGCTGCGGATCAGCAGAGGAGCCCGCCCTGCAGGGAGACCGTCTGTTGGAAGGGCACGCCCGCGGCCTCGCCCTTGCGGCTCTGCAGGACGACGGCCAGCACGTCCCCGGCACCGAGGTACGCCTGCCGCACCTGCTCGGCACCGTAGGGTTCGGGCTCGACGTAGACCGAGGGGACCAGGTCGTCGCTCACGGCCTCCATCGGGAACTCCTCGTCGGGGACGCTCTGGTCCGTACCGCGCACAGCGTAGGCGGGCTCGCTGTACGACACGAGGTGGCGGTTGCGCAGGTCGTCCGCAACCGCCGCGGTGTCGAATTGCAGCAGGTAGATCCGCGTGTGCGTGCCGTCGGACGTGGTCCAGCCGCGAGCGGCGATGTGCCGCAGCCCGAAGTCGACGAAGAGTTGCCGCAGCTCGCCGTGTTCCGACGCGTCCCGGTACTCCTTGAGGAACTCATCCGTCGCCAGCCAGCCGTCCTTGCCCTGCAGGGACTCGTCCGGCTCGGCGCCCTCGGGCGCGGGCAGCACGAGTTCCCGCAGATCCGCGTAGTGGGCGCCGGCCGGATTGGCCTGTGCGAACGGCCGGGGGCTGCCCGACGGCAGCGCCGGCATCGTCAGCTCGGGGTACGTCCAGCGCCCGTCCGTCCGGGTCGCCAAGCCTGGTACGTCCGTCCGCTCCATGCGCGTGACGCCGTACGCCGCGACCGATCCGACCGCGGCGAAGACGGCGACGGCCGCGGTCCAGCGCAGCACGCCACGCAGGACCCGACGGTCCTTACGCACCTCGGGAGGTACCTCGACGGCCGTGGGCTCCCCGGCCGGCGGCACATCGTCGGGCGGCATGGGCGGCATGGGCGGCATGGCAGGCTGCTCGGTCTGCTCGGTCACACCGTCTCCCCAATCCCGCCGATGCGGTCGAGCTGCTCGGCCAGCAGCGCGGCGACGCCCTTGGCACCAAAGGGCCGCACTCCTTCGGCGACGGCGGATACCAGGACGTCTGTCTGGTGGGCGCTGCAGAACATGATGTCGAGTTCCTCGTCCGATTCGCCCGGCAGGCGATAGCAACGGGCGCTCTTGTGGCCCTTGACAGTCGGTCCCGCCTCGAGACCGTCCAGGGCCTCGAAGAACTCGTTCCGGCCGATCGCGCCGGAACGAGCCGCGCCCTGGTTCATCCGGGTCAGCACGACGGCCACCGTGGCCGCACCGGTCTGCTCACCGTTGTGGAAGCCCCCTGTCGTGGCGTAGCTGCGCATGGCCACGCCCGAGATGTGCCGACGGTCGATCTCTTTCTCCAGCTCTCTGCGCTGGGAACGGGGCAGGTCGTTCAGCGACTCCTTGGTCAGGGCAGCGGCGTGAGCGCCGCTCAGTTCGACGTCGGCCCCGAATTCTCCGAGGTCGGGACCCCGCGTCCACCCATCCGGCCGGTACGGCACCAGGGCTCCGGACAATCCGGTCGCCGACGTCTTCTCGCCGTCCGTCGCGACACGGGGCGGTGTCCAGACCGGTGCGCCGGCGGTCCGATCGGCGCCCTTGACGGTGTGGGCCGTATACCCGGTGGCCCCGCCGACCGCGGCGACCAGCACCACCCCGACCGCGACGGGAGCGACCCACCTCCGGCGCGCCACCCGCTCGCCCGGCGCCGATTCCCGGGACTCGGCGGCATCCGCGTCGGTATCGGGCGCGGCCTGTTCGTTCTCGGTCACAGCCGCTCCATCTGTCGCTTCGCCAGATCCGCGATCAGCTTCTTGCTGACCCGCTTGGAGCCGGTGATCAGGATTTCCATCTGGATGTCGCCCCGCCAGGCGTAGGCCTCGGCGACATACGCCTGCCGCCCGTAGTTCCTTTCGGGCTCCGGCTGGTTGTGGACGAACACCTGGCCGTCGCCGGTTCCGGGAATCGCCCATCTGTTGGTGTCCCACACCCACCCCGCCCAGTGGCGGCCGGTGTCGCTGGCCTCGACTGCTGCCAGGACCTCCTCCTGATGGAACTGGACCAGATAGATCTCGACGTTGTAGGAGTCGTCGACGGACCAGCTCGCGACCGCCGCACGACGGAACTCGTCGTGGATGTACTGCGAGAACTTCTTGCCCGTCTTCTGGTACTTCTCGGCGTAGCTCGCGAGGTCCATCCAACCGTCGGCGCCCTCGACCCACTCGGCCTCCCTCGCCCCCCGTGGCTTCTTCAGGAGAAGTTTGCGCAGGTCGCCGTCCGTGCGTACGCGACGGTCCTGAGCGGCCGGAAGCGGCTTCGGTGTCTTGCCGACGGCCGGTGGTGACAGCGGCTGGGTCAGTGAGGGCAGCTTCGTCGGCCGGCGGTCCGCCTGTACGAGGTAACCGCCGCACGTGCCGGCTACCAGCCCCAGCACGGCGGCGGTGGAAATGAGCAGTGTGGTGCGTCCGCGTCGCGACCGACGCGGTGCGGCCTGCTCAGTCCTCACGTCGGGTGACGCCCCGGCGCCTCCCTCGGGTGCCGTCGCTTCCTCAGCTTCCGCTTCTGATGCCAACTCGTCCCCCCACAGAACGTTGCGCAGAAATTCGATCAAGCGTGCGCACAGGAGACCTGCAACGCGGCTCGGGGGTTGTGGCGGCCTTGATCACGATTCGGCCATGGCGAGAAGCTCGGGGCACCGGTGGCGCTCGTCCACCGGGCGCCTGAGCCACCGCCTCCCGAGCTACGGGGCGGCCCGCGTCCACAGGCAGAAGGGGTGCCCCGACGGGTCGAGCAGCACCCGTACGTCGTCCTGGGGCTGGTACTCGGCGAGCCGGGCGCCCTCGGCCACGGCCCGCGCGGTCTCCGCCGCCAGGTCGTCGACCTCGATGTCGAGGTGCAGCATCATCTGCTGCTCGCCCGGATGGCGCGACGGCCAGACGGGAGGCACGTACGCGGGCTCCGTCTCGAAGGCCAGGGACGTGCCCTCGGTGCCGGGCGGCGGGCCGGTGAGCACCCAGTGCGGTTCCTGGGCGCGTACCTCGTAGCCGAGCAACCGCAGGTAGAAATCGGCGAGTTCGTTGGCATCGTGCGCGTCCAGCACGACGGTGGACAGCTTCGTCGGAGACATGCCCGCCATCATTCCCGGGCCCGCCATCACTCACGAGCCCACGGATCTAGCGCGGCCGCTTCTTCCCGTCCAGCTCGTCCCACCACTCGTCGGACTTGGCGTCCCCGGAGGGGTCGTCCCACCAGCGGTCGTCCGGGCCGCGGCGGTTGGCGACCATCGCGGCCAGCGGCGGGATGACCATGGCGACCACGCACATGCCCACCGCCACCGGGACGGACCAGAGGCGCACGACTCCCCAGGCAAGGACGAAGAGCGCGATGCAGGTCCCCATCAGGGCGAAGTAGACGTGCCGCCGCCGCGCGTACATGCCTCCAGCGTAGGCCCGTCATGCCGGAGGGGCCGCACCCCAGGCGTCCAACCCGGTGGGTGCGGCCCCTCGGCCGTCGCGTGGCACGTGGCGCGGGGCGCCGTCAGACGGCGATCGCGACCTCCGCCAGCCCGCCCTGCTGGGCGACGACCGTGCGGTCGGCGGTGCCGCCGGGGACGAGCGCCCGTACGGTCCAGGTGCCCTCGGCCGCGTAGAAGCGGAACTGGCCCGTCGCGGACGTCGGGACCTCCGCCGTGAACTCGCCGGTGGCGTCCAGCAGACGGACGTAGCCCGTCACCGGCTCGCCGTCACGGGTCACGTGACCCTGGATGGTGGTCTCACCGGGCTTGATCGTCGAGGCGTCGGGGCCGCCGGCCTTCGCTCCGCACATGTCGTACTCCTGAGGGGTTGGGGGCGGACTTACTTGTTGGCGCCGAGCTCGATCGGCACGCCGACGAGGGAGCCGTACTCGGTCCAGGAGCCGTCGTAGTTCTTGACGTTCTCCACGCCGAGCAGCTCGTGCAGGACGAACCAGGTCAGGGCCGAACGCTCACCGATGCGGCAGTAGGCGATGGTGTCCTTCGCCAGGTCGACCTGCTCGTCGGTGTAGAGCTGCTTCAGCTCGTCGTCCGACTTGAAGGTGCCGTCGTCGTTGGCGTTCTTCGACCACGGGATGTTGCGGGCGGACGGGACGTGACCCGGACGCTGCGACTGCTCCTGCGGGAGGTGGGCCGGGGCGAGCAGCTTGCCGGAGAACTCGTCGGGCGAGCGGACGTCGACCAGGTTCTGCGCGCCGATGGAGGCGACCACGTCGTCGCGGAAGGCGCGGATCGCGGTGTTCTGCGGCTTGGCCTTGTAGTCGGTGGCCGGGCGCTGCGGGACCTCGTCACCGGCGACCAGCTCGCGGGCGTCCAGCTCCCACTTCTTGCGGCCGCCGTCGAGGAGCTTGACGTTGTCGTGGCCGTAGAGCTTGAAGTACCAGTACGCGTACGAGGCGAACCAGTTGTTGTTGCCGCCGTAGAGGACCACCAGCGTGTCGTTGGCGATGCCCTTCCCGGAGAGCAGCTTCTCGAAGCCCTCCTGGTCGACGAAGTCGCGGCGGACCGGGTCCTGGAGGTCCTGGGTCCAGTCGATCCGGATCGCGTTCTTGATGTGGTTCTTCTCGTAGGCGGACGTGTCCTCGTCCACCTCGACGATCGCGATGCTGGAGTCGTCCAGGTGGTCCTGCACCCAGTCGGCGTCGACCAGGACGTCGCTGCGGCTCATGTTTTCTCCTCCGGGGCAGTTGCGGCGGGGCGTGCGATGAGAGGGGTGCGCGCGCTCGGGCCGTGCGGCGGCGCGCGGATGCCCAGGGCAGGGCTGGTGAGGGGGACGGACGGCGGCGTCGCCGTCCGGTCAGAAGGTGCGACAGAGCATGGCGGCAACGCGGCACAGGTCCACTGCCCGCCGCTTCGTCAGATCCGCCTGTCGCTTCATGAGTACCGATCGTAGGGACGGATACCGGGCCATGTCACCGGCGTGTCGCATCCTGAGACGGGATCGTCCGCAATGTGGGATCGGTGGAGGGTCCGGGGCGGTGCGCGACGCCGGGCGGGCCGGGCGCCCGCCGTCGCATCTACGCTACGGACGGCGTCGTCTCGCCTGTCGGACGACTGGTCCTCTACCCGGCCAGCTTGACGTTCGAACCCTTCACCGTGATCTCGACGCCGTCCTTCGCCGCCTCGACCTTGTCCAGCTCGATGCCGCCCGGCAGTTCGTCGATGGTCTGCTGGAAGTCGGTGATGGCCCGGATCCGGGACTCGGCGAGCTGCTGACCGCCGATCTCCGGCAGGCCGTCGGCGACGACCTCGACGTCGTTGTTCTTGACCTTGACCGAGCTGAGCACCTCGACCGGCTTGGGCAGGTCGACGCCCAGGACCGTGGCCTGGAGCGACACCTTGATCTTGCCGTTGCCGCCGTCGGAGAGGCCGATGACCTTGGCGGTGACGCCGGGCGAGATGTCCGTGGGCTCGGACTTGGCGGCCTTCATCAGCTCGTCGTAGGCGACGGTCGCGGTGCCGGTGGCGGTGGCCGCGGTGGCGGAGCTGTAGTCGCCGGAGAACTCGACGCCCTTCATGTCCGCGCGCAGCTCGGCGATACGGATCTTCTCGCCGCCGTTGCCGGTGGCCGCCTCGTAGCCGTCGATGCCCACCTCGACGTCGTCCAGCTCACCGCCGGCGACCTGGGTGAGGAACGGGAACCCGTTGATCGAGACATCCGGCGTCGACGCCAGGTTCTCGGTGCTGCGCAGCTTGTCCGCGGCCTCGTCCTCGGCGAAGTTGACGGCCACACGGTCGGCGATCACGAAGAGGCCGCCGAGGATCACGACGACGACCAACAGTATTCGCAGTGCGCGCATGCGGTGTTCCCAACCCTGGACGGTCAACGACGGCGGCCCCGACGGCCGGCGGCCGTCCCAGCGCGAGCGTAACGCGGGCGGGCGGCGCCACCCGGGTTCTGTCGAGGACCTGTGACACCCGTGCCGGGCGCCGGGCGGTCAGGCCAGCGCCCGGCCCAGCACGTACACGGCCGGCGCCGCGGCGGCCAGCGGCAGGGACACGCCCGCCGTGAAGTGGACGAAACGGGACGGGTAGTCGTACGCCGCCACCCGGAGGCCGACCAGCGCGCACACCGCCGCGCCCGCGCCGAGCAGCGCTCCCGACGCCCCGAAGTCCGTCGCCGAGCCGGCCGCGATCCCCGCCCCGGCCGCCGCGAGCAGCGCGACGACCACCGACGCCGCCGTGGGCAGCGGCAGGGCGCGGGCCACAACGGCCACGGCCACCGCGACCGCGCCGACCGTCACCGCGTCCGCGTCGGCGGCGAGGTAGCCGCCCGCGATCACGGCCAGGGCCGCCGCGGCGACGGTCGCCATGAGGCCGTGCATCCGCTCGTCGGGGTCGGCGTGCGAGCGCAGTTGCAGGACGAGGGCGAGCAGTACCCACACCCCGAGCGTGCCGAGGATCGCTGCCGGGGAGCGGTCCGACACCAGCATCGCCGCGTCGGCGGCCAGCGCGCCCGCGAAGCCCAGCGCGATGCCCTGCCGGGCCGGCCACATGCCGTTCAGGCGGAACCAGCCCGCCGCGGTGAGGGCCTGGAGGGCGACGAGCGGGACGAGGAGGGCGTACGTGCCGAGCGCCGCCGCGCCGGCCAGGAGCAGCCCGAGCAGCGCGGTGAGCCCGGCCGGCTGCATCCCCGGGTCGATGATCGGCGAACGCCCTTCGGCACGGGCCCGCTGCGCGTCGGTCACCCGCGTGTTCCCGGCGAGGGTGGCGGGACCGTAGCCGGCGTCACCGGGGGCGGCGGGGGCGGCGGAGGGCGCCGGGGCCGCGGGAGCGGGCGCGTTCGGCTGGGGCTGCGGCTGGGGCTGGGGCTGCGGCTGCGGCTGCGGCTGCGGCTGCGGCTGCGGCTGATACTGAGGGGCGTACGTCTGCGCCGGAGGCTGCTGCTGGTACTGCTGCTGCGGCTCCGACCCGTACGGCGGCAGGTACGCCGTCTCCTCCGCCGGGACCGGCGGCTGGGCCTGGTGCACCTGCGTCTCCCAGGTCTGCCCCTGCCACTGCTGCGTGTACTGGCCGGCGTTCGGGTCCTCGTACCCCTGAGGGGCCTGGTGAGCCTGGTGGGTCTGCTGATCGGGCCACTGGGCGTCGTACCCGCCCCGCCCGACCCACCTTCCGTGCTCGTCGTACCCCTCGTACTGCTGATGCGCTTGATACGGCTGGTCGGTCATCGCTCACCCTCCTGCGAACGGCGGGAGCACCTCGACCGTGCCGCCGTCGGCCAGCCGTACCGTCTCATGCCCGCGGGTGCCCACCGGGTCGCCGTCGACGAGGAACGAGCAGCGCAGCAGCACGCGCGTGAGTTCGCCGGGGTGCCGCTCGCGCACCGCGCCGAGCGCGTCGGCGAGCGTGGCCGCGTCGTACGGCTCCTCGGCCACTCCCGCGGCGGCCTTCGCGGCGGCCCAGTAGCGCACCGTGACCTTTGCCATCTGGTTCCTCAATCGGTTGACGGTGAACACCTCAGGCTAGCCCGCTTGGGAGACCGCCCAGTCGCCGATCCGGTCCAGCAGGGCCTCGTCCGAGGCGTGCTCCGCGTGGCCCATGCCGGGCTCCAGCCAGAGTTCGCCGTGGTCACCGGCGGCCCGGGCCAGCATCCGGGGGTGGTCGAGGGGGAAGTAGCCGTCCCGGTCGCCGTGCACGAGGAGGAGCGGCGTCGGGGCGATCCGCGGCACCGCGTCCACCGGCGACAGCGGCTCCGGGTCCCAGGCCAGGTGATGGATGCGGGTACGGAAGCCGTACCGGCCGACGAACCGGCCCTCGGGGCGCGTCACCATCCAGTGCAGCCGGCGCATCGGCGCCGTGCCCCGGTAGTACCAGCGGGCGGGCGCGCTCACCGACACCACGGCGTCCGTCCGGGCCGCGCTGTCCGGGCCGTACAGCGCCGCGTGCCGCAGCACCACCGAGCCGCCCATGGAGAAACCGACGGTCACCACGCGCGCGTGCCCGAAGCCGCGGGCCCACGCGACGGCCGCCGCCAGATCCAGGACCTCGCGGTCGCCGACCGTCGACCGTCCGCCGGAGGCGCCGTGGCCCCGGAAGGAGAAGCTGACCACGGCCCCGTACCGGGCGAACGTCCTCGCGATGCGCCGCACGTGCGGCTCGTCCGCGCCGGCGGTGAAGCCGTGCGCGACGACGAACACCAGGTCGGAGGGGTCACCGGCGGTCGCCGCGGGCTTGTACACGGCGTCGATGCGGACCCCGTCGGCGCTGCGCAGAAAGGTGCGTGCGGGCATGCGGCGCGGCGCTCCCCCGGGCGTCTCGGAATGCGGACGATTCCCTGGACCAGGGGTGGAACGCGCCACATGACCTGACGGTCGGTAGCTCATGTCGGCTATTCTGCTGCGTAGAGGACTCGGGCAACGTAGCCCCCGGGTCCTTTTGTGCTTCCAGGAGCGTGGCCGATCGTTCACCTCCCGGACGCGCGGCGGGCCCCACGGGCACGGGATCCGCAGCCGTACGAAGCAGTGCCGTAAACGTCCTCGCAGGGACCGAGGAGGAACCAGACGTTATGGGCGAGCGAAACGTGCACGACCGTAGGACCACCCAGGCAGGTGGGGCGCGATGAGTTCTCTGCTGCTCCTGACCAACGCCCTTCAGCCGTCGACGGAGGTGCTCCCCGCCCTCGGCCTGCTGCTGCACAACGTCCGCGTGGCTCCGGCGGAGGGCCCGGCCCTCGTCGACACCCCGGGCGCCGACGTGATCCTCGTCGACGGGCGCCGTGACCTTCCCCAGATCCGCAGCCTGTGCCAGCTGCTGCGCTCCACGGGCCTCAGCTGTCCGCTGGTCCTCGTGGTCACCGAGGGCGGCCTCGCCGCCGTCACCGCCGACTGGGGCATCGACGACGTACTGCTGGACACCGCGGGACCGGCGGAGGTCGAGGCGCGCCTGCGGCTGGCCATGGGCCGGCAGCAGATCGTCGGCGACGACTCCCCGATGGAGATCCGCAACGGCGACCTCTCGGTGGACGAGGCGACGTACTCCGCGAAGCTCAAGGGCCGGATCCTGGACCTCACCTTCAAGGAGTTCGAGCTGCTCAAGTACCTCGCCCAGCACCCGGGCCGGGTCTTCACCCGCGCCCAGCTGCTCCAGGAGGTGTGGGGCTACGACTACTTCGGCGGCACCCGCACGGTCGACGTGCACGTACGGCGGCTGCGCGCCAAGCTCGGCCCCGAGCACGAGTCGCTGATCGGCACCGTCCGCAACGTCGGCTACCGCTTCGTCACGCCGGAGAAGCCCGAGAAGGCGAAGTCCGAGAAGGCGGAGCGCGAGAAGGCCGAGCGCGATAAGACGGAGCGCGAGAAGGCGGAGCGCGCCGGGGCGAAGGCTCCCGACACGGCGGCGACAAGGTCATCCAAGGTGTGATACGCCCTGCCCGGAGCGGGTCCATCCGCGTAGACTCCGCGCGTGGCCAAGGTGACTCGGGATGATGTGGCGCGGCTGGCGGGAACTTCCACCGCCGTCGTCAGTTATGTCATCAACAACGGACCCCGGCCGGTCGCCCCGGCCACGCGCGAGCGTGTCCTCGCCGCGATCAAGGAACTGGGGTACCGGCCGGACCGCGTCGCCCAGGCGATGGCGTCGCGGCGCACGGACCTCATAGGTCTGATCATCCCGGACGCCCGCCAGCCCTTCTTCGGGGAGATGGCGCACGCCGTCGAGCAGGCCGCCTCCGAGCGCGGAAAGATGGTCCTGGTCGGCAACACGGACTACGTCGGCGAGCGCGAGGTCCACTACCTGCGGGCCTTCCTCGGGATGCGCGTCTCCGGTCTGATCCTGGTCAGCCACGCCCTGAACGACCTGGCCGCCGCCGAGATCGACGCCTGGGACGCCCGGGTCGTCCTGCTGCACGAGCGGCCCGAGGCCATCGACGACGTCGCCGTGGTCACCGACGACCTGGGCGGCGCCCAGTTCGCCGTACGCCACCTGCTGGAGCACGGCTACGAGTACGTCGCCTGTATGGGCGGCACCGCCGAGACCCCGTCCGTCGGCGACCCCGTCTCCGACCACGTCGAGGGCTGGCAGCGCGCGATGAAGGAGGCCGGGCTGCCCACCGAGGGCCGGCTCTTCGAGGCGCCGTACAACCGCTACGACGCGTACAAGGTGGGCCTGGAGATCCTGGCCGGGCCGCGCCGTCCGCCCGCGATCTTCTGCTCCACCGACGACCAGGCGATCGGCCTGCTGCGGGCCGCCCGCGAGCTGCGCATCGACGTGCCGGGCGAGCTGGCGGTGGCGGGCTTCGACGACATCAAGGAGGCGGATCTCGCCGACCCGCCGCTGACGACGGTCGCCTCGGACCGGCCGGCGATGGCGCGGGCCGCCGTCGACCTGGTCCTGGACGACGGCCTGCGGGTCGCGGGCTCCCGGCGCGAGCGGCTGAGGGTGTTCCCGTCGCAGCTCGTCGTACGGCAGTCCTGCGGCTGCGTGTAGCCTCCGGCAGGCGGGACCGGGCTTTATATCGGGCATACGAGGTTCTGCCGGGCTTCTCAGGCAGCACTCAGGCCGCTCTCATTCGCGGGCGAGAGGCTCATGGACATGACCGAGAGCCTCCGCCGCAACGGCGAGTACGAGCACGCGCACGAGAACCCGTACGAGAACCCATACCAGGGCGCCCAGCAGCACGCCTCCTCTCCCGTCGACCCCGAGTGGCCGCCCCCGCCGGCCCAGCCGCCCGCGGAGCCCTACGCCGGGTTCGGCCCGGACCCGCAGCCCGAGCAGCCGCAGCCCGAGCAGCCGCAGAAGAAGCACCGGGCCCGCCGCGGTCCCGTCGCCCTGCTCGCGGCCGTGGCAATCGTCGCGGCGGCCATCGGGGGCGGCACCGCGTTCGGCATCCAGGAGCTGACCGGCGGCGAGACCGTCGCCTCCTCCACCAGCACGAACGTGGTGCCCTCCAGCCAGAAGGGCACGGTCTCCGGGGTCGCGAAGGCGGTCAGCCCCAGCATCGTCGAGATCAGCGCCACCTCGAACGCCGGCTCCTCCACCGGTTCCGGCGTGATCATCACCGACGACGGCGAGATCATCACCAACAACCACGTCGTCTCCGGCGCCTCGTCCATCAAGGTGAAGACCAGCGACGGCAAGCAGTACACCGCCG
Source organism: Streptomyces sp. NPDC058534 (assembly GCF_042717365.1). Lineage (NCBI taxonomy): Bacteria > Bacillati > Actinomycetota > Actinomycetes > Kitasatosporales > Streptomycetaceae > Streptomyces > Streptomyces sp. NPDC058534. The sequence goes on along the minus strand of NZ_JBHXNW010000068.1, from coordinate 19,709 downwards.
AGGTCGTCGGCACGGACAGCAGGAAGGACCTCGCGCTGATCAAGCTGCAGAACGCCTCCGGCCTCAAGGCCGCGAGCCTCGGCGACTCGGACGCCGTCGGGGTCGGCGACCAGGTCGTCGCCATCGGCTCCCCCGAGGGCCTGACCGGCACCGTGACCAGCGGCATCGTCTCCGCCCTCGACCGCGACGTGACCGTCTCGACCGACGAGGGCCGGCAGCAGCAACAGCAGGGGCAGGGCGGCGGCCAGTGGCCGTTCGAGTTCGGCGGCCAGGAGTTCAACGGCGACACCGGCTCGTCCACGACGACGTACAAGGCGATCCAGACCGACGCGTCCCTCAACCCGGGCAACTCCGGCGGCGCGCTGATCGACATGAACGGCAACATCATCGGCATCAACTCCGCGATGTACTCGGCGACCGAGTCGTCCGCGAGCGCGGGCAGCGTCGGCCTCGGCTTCGCCATCCCGATCAACACCGTCAAGGCGGACCTGCCCGACCTGCGCGCGGGTGCGAGCAACTGAGCGGTCACGAGTACCTGCGACGAACGTGCGACGCTGAACCCATGAGCCCCGCAGACGGCGACCGCGACCGTGACGTCCAGCGCATCCTGATCGTCGACGACGAGCCGGCGGTCCGCGAAGCCCTCCAGCGCAGCCTCGCCTTCGAGGGGTACGGCACCGAGGTCGCCGTCGACGGCGCCGACGCCCTGGAGAAGGCGGCGGCTTACCGGCCCGACCTCGTCGTCCTCGACATCCAGATGCCCCGCATGGACGGCCTGACCGCCGCCCGCCGCATCCGCGGCGCGGGCGACACGACCCCCATCCTGATGCTGACCGCCCGTGACACCGTGGGCGACCGGGTCACCGGCCTGGACGCCGGCGCGGACGACTACCTGGTCAAGCCCTTCGAGCTGGACGAGCTGTTCGCCCGCATCCGCGCGCTGCTGCGCCGCAGCTCCTACGCGGCGGCGGTGGAGGCCACCGCCGAGGACGACGACACCCTCGCCTTCGCCGACCTGACGATGGACCTGGCGACGCGGGAGGTCACCCGGGCCGGGCGCCCGGTGGAGCTGACCCGCACGGAGTTCACCCTGCTGGAGATGTTCATGGCGCACCCGCGCCAGGTCCTCACCCGGGAGCAGATCCTCAAGGCGGTCTGGGGCTTCGACTTCGAGCCGTCGTCCAACTCCCTCGACGTGTACGTGATGTACCTGCGCCGCAAGACCGAGGCGGGCGGCGAGCCGCGCCTGGTCCACACCGTCCGGGGCGTCGGCTATGTGCTGCGGCAGGGCGGCGCGGAGTGACAGGTCTGGTCCGTCGTTACCGTGCGCTGCCGTTGCGTTCGCGTCTGGCGCTGCTGGTGGCCGGGGCGGTGGCGTTCGCCGTGACCGCGGGGGCGGTGGCGTGCTGGTTCGTGGTGAAGAGCGTGCTGGTGAGTTCGCTGGACGAGGCTCTGAAGGCGAACCGTATGAGCAAGGAGCAGGTGAGCCGGTACGTCAACCTGCGTAGCGGGCTGTGCGCCCACGACCCCGTCACGCACGAGCAGAACCCCTTCGGCTCGTCCGTCCAGGTCGTGGACAGCGCGGGCGGCAGCTGTCTGATCATCGGCACGGAGGAGGTCCCACTCACGGACGCCGACCGCGCCGTGGCCGAGGGCGAGTCCACCAACGCACTGCACGACGCCAGGGGGGCCGGCGGCGCCGATTACCGCGTCTACACCTACAGCGTGCTGCCCGAGCTGGGCGTGGCCGTCTCCGCCGCGCGCCCGCTGGGCGAGGTGAACCGCTCCCTGAGCAACCTCGCCCTGGTGCTCGTCTTCGTCGCGGGCGCCGGAGTGATCGGCGCCGGTGCCGCCGGCCTCTGGGTCGCCCGCACCGGTCTGCGCCCCGTCGACGAACTGACCCGCGCCGTCGAACACGTGGCCCGCACCGAGGACCTGACCGTCCGCATCCCCGTCGAGGACGACAGCGACGACGAGATCGCCCGCCTCTCCCGCTCCTTCAACAGCATGACGGCATCCCTGGCCAGCTCCCGTGACCTCCAGCAGCAGCTCATCGCCGACGCGGGCCACGAACTGCGCACCCCCCTCACCTCGCTCCGTACCAACATCGAACTCCTCACCCGCAGCGAGGAGACCGGCCGCCCCATCCCGGAGGCGGACCGCAAGGCGCTGCTCGCCTCGGTGAAGGCGCAGATGACGGAACTGGCCGCGCTGATCGGCGACCTTCAGGAACTGTCCCGCCCGGACACCGGCCAGCACGAGGGCCGCACCCGGATCCTCCCCTGGCACGACGTCGTCGAGTCCGCGCTGCGCCGCGCCCGCCTGCGCGGCCCGGTGCTGACCATCACGGCGGACGTACAGCCCTGGTACGTACGGGCGGAACCGGCCGCCCTGGAACGCGCGGTCGTCAACATCCTCGACAACGCGGTGAAGTTCAGCCCGGAGTCCGGCACCGTCGACGTACGCCTCGCCGACGGCGTCCTCACCGTCCGCGACCACGGCCCCGGCATCCCCGCCGACGAACTCCCGCACGTCTTCGACCGCTTCTGGCGCTCACCGTCGGCCCGTGCGCTGCCCGGCTCGGGCCTGGGCCTGTCGATCGTGGCCCGCACGGTCCAGCAGGCGGGCGGCGAGGTGACCCTGACCCCGGGCGAGGACGGTGGCGGCGGGACAGTAGCGACCGTACGGCTGCCGGGGGCGCCGGTGCCACCGCCGGAGCCGGCCGCGGCAGAGGGGGGTCAGTGGTAGCCGAGCATGCCGGGGGCGTCGATGTCGACGGTGACGACGCCGGGCGGGTAGGCGTCCTCCCGGTCCGTGAGGAGAATGGACATGCCCGTGAACTCGGGGCGTGGCAGCGCGCAGTACAGGGCGTGACAGGTGTCGGCGCCTCCGTACCCGTCGCGGATCATGGTCCCGACGGTGACCGACCCTGCCGTGTCCAGGTCGTCGACAACAACCGACGAGAACCCCAGGACCCGTCCGCCCGCCCCCGCTGCCTCCGACTCGGCCTGCACGAGGCAGAGGGCGGGAACACGGAGCAGGTCCCCTGGGGTACGAGCCATGTTTCCGGCAAGCAGGTTCAGCGTCTTGTGGCCGTCCGCGAGGGCACGGGTCGCGCCGGTGTCCAGAATGATCACGCGGCGGCGCCACGAGCCATGCGGATCTTCTCGGCGGCGATCCGATAGATGTTGCCGAGCACGTCGGGCCCCCCATCGAATTCCTCGTCGCTGATGGCTACCCCGACGACGTCCCGGACGACCTGCCGATCGGCCGCCACCCGCTCCGCGATCTGCTCCTCCGTCGGCTGCTCCGAGGCCAGCAGCTCGACCAGCTGGCCGAGGGTCATGCCCCGCTCCTTGGCCACCTGGGCGAGGTGGTCGCGGGCCTGGCGTGACACCTGAATGGTCGTATTCTCTGCCATGGACTCACCATAGCCGCATCACGGCGAGGAGACGGCCGTCCGCCGCTCCCTTCACCCGAAGGTGTCTACGGCGCTCGCCCAGCTTGACTCCCCGACGCCTCCCCCTGCGGTCGCAGCCGCCCGAGAAGGTCCCGGAACCGCCCCCAGGCCGCGGTGTCCGTTCCGTCGCCCAGCCGGTAGTGCCGGGCGGGGTGGCCGAGGCGTTCGGCCTCCGCACGGCCGAGGGTGAACGTGACGGGCAGCGGCGGGGCTTCGAGGCGAGCGGAGACGGTGAGATCCCGGCGTGCGGCACGGAGCGATGCGAACAGGGTGACGAGGCCGTGCCCGGCGTCCAGCTCCGCGGCCAGTCCTGGCAGCGCGTCCAGCGGCGGGACCTCTCCCTCGCCGTAGCCGAATGCCACGCTGATGTCCTGCTCCACTCCTGCCGATGTCCGCAGCACACGGACCGTGGCGATCCCGGGACGGTCGGGCGACCCGACGGCGACCAGCCAGGTGGGCCGCGGCGCACGCGCCCGTGCCAGGTCGGTCAGCTCGCGGGTGGACCAGGGGAGGTTGACCGGCTCGGCCGTGCTCCAGCCGGCGGGAGGGCCACCGGCCAGACACCGAAAGGCCGCTTCCAGGGACCGGCCCAGCACGAGATCGGCATCGGGTGCGTGGCGGGTACGCAGGGTGAGGAGCAGCTGACGTTCGCCTGTGACGGTGGCGGCCGTGAAGGCCCCCGCGGGCGAGGCTTTCCCGTTCTCGTCGCGTACGGGGGTGAAGGTGCCGCCCTTCCAGTGGAGTACGGCGCCGGACAGGCCGTCGTAGTAGCCGTGCTCGGGGTCCTGGACCACCCAACGGTTGGGCAGGCCCTGCAGTGCGGTGCGGGTGGGCAGGGTGAGGCGTGCGGTGGGCGGGGTGACGATCTGCAGGGCGCGCTCACTCTCGGCCGCGGCGCGCAGGGCGTCGGAGAGCCAGCTGGTGAAGGGGACGAGCGGACGGTCCTGGATGACCACGGCGGTGGTCGTGGTGAGGACGTCCACGGCCGGTGTGCCGGTGGCGGGTGCCGGGACGGCGGAGACGTCGGTGGTCAGAGGCACGACATCCGTGGTGGCCGCTTCGGGCGGCCAGACCGCGCCGTCGAGCACCGTGGCCAGCCGTCCCGCGAAGGACCCCGCGAGCCGCCCGGCTTCGGCACTCGACGTGGAGGCCCGTGCCTCGGTCCACCACACCGGCGCCTCCCGCCCGGTACGGCCCAGCAGGCGGGTGGTCTCGCCGGGCACCTGCACCAGGACGGGCGCCTCCACCGAGACCAGCGGGCGGCCGTCGGGCGCGCAGAGCTGGACGACGGCCCCCTCGGCGAGGGTGCTCACGCCCAGGTCGGGGCCGCCCGCGTAGAGGCCCGCCAGGAAGGTGCGCAGGTCGGGCATGGCGGGGGTGAGGGCGATGACGTCCTTGGTCACGTCGTCTCCCCACCTGTGAGGGCGGTCTGGATCAGCTGAGGGGGACGGCCGCGCCGGACGAGCGTGCCCCGCCCGGGCGGCTGCGGTGAGAGATACAGGCCGGGGAAGATCTGGCCCTCGGTACGGTCACCGGTCATGAGCAGGGCGGTGCTGCCGGTCTCGCGCAGGGTGGTCAGCAGTGGCTCGTACAGGGCACGAGAGGAACCGGCGGCGCGGCGGGCGATGACGAAGTGCAGGCCGATGTCCTGGGATGAGGAGACGTAGGGCAGGAAGGGCGCCAGGGGCTGCTGGCCGGCGGTGGTGAGGATGTCGTAGTCGTCGACGAGGATCACGATCCGCGGTCCCGTGAAGGCCGGTTCGGTCTCGGGGACGGCGTCGGGGTCCGCGGTTTCCGGCAGGCGTTTGTCCAGTTCGGCGGCGATGCCGGTGGACAGGGCCGCGGCGAGTTTGGCGTTGTGGGCGTAGCCGCCGCGGTAGGGCTCCGGGACCGCGCCGCGCAGGCCGCGCCGTGGGTCGTAGACGCCGAAGACGAGGTCCTTCTCCGAGTGGCGTTCGACGAGCCGTCCGGCGATCAGCTTCAGCAGGTTCGTCTTGCCGCACTCGTTGTCGCCGAGTATCAGCAGGTGCTGGTCCTGGCCGAAGAGGTCGAGCAGGGCGGGGGCGAGGGCGTCCTGGTCGACGCCGAGGGGCAAGCGGTTCGGTTCCGCGGCCGGGGAGGGCAGCTTGGCGGCCGGCAGCCGGGTGGGCAGCACCCGGACGGGCGGGGCCACGTCACCGTGCCAGGAGGCGCGGAGGGTGCGGGCGGTCCGTTCGAGGGCCGGGCCCAGGTCGTCGGCGACGGGCCGGTCGTCGACGCGGGGCAGCGCGGTGTGGGCGAACAGCCTGCCGTCGGTCAGTACCCGCCCCGGCACGTCAGGGGTGAGGGTCTCGGACAGCTTGCGGTCGATGGAGGAGTCGGCGGGATCGTTCAGCCGCAGCTCGACGCGGGTGCCGAACATCGACTGGGTGGCGATGCGGACGTCGTTCCAGCGCAGCATGCCGGCGACGACGTGGACTCCGTAGCCGCCACCACGCTTGAGCAGGTCGGTCACCGCGTCCTCGAGGTCGGCGAACTCGTCGCGCAGGGCACCGAATCCGTCGACGAGGAGTACGACGTCGGTGGCGCCCAGCTCGGCGAGCCGCCCTTGGCCGCGCAACTGCCGCAGCCGGTCCACGGAGTCGATTCCGTGCTCGCGGAACAGTTCCTCCCGTCGGGCCAGCATCGCGCGCACTTCGGCGACCGTGCGGGCCGCCCGCTCGTGGTCGGCGCGACCCGCGATGCCACCGACGTGCGGGAGCCCGGACAGTGCCGACAGACCGCCCCCGGCCAGGTCGAGGCCGTACACGGCGACGTCGTACGGGGTGTGGGTGAGCGCCAGCGAGAGGACGAGGGTGCGCAGCAGGGTGGTCTTGCCGGACTGCGGGCCGCCGATGACCGCCGCGTGGCCACCGGCGACGGTGAGGTCCAGCAGCCAGGGCCGTTGTCGCTGACGGGCCGGGTCGTCGAGGGTGCCGAGGGGAACGCGCAGCGGAGCGCCGTCCGCGCGGGCGAGGCGCAGGCCCTCCGCGCCCGCTCGGAGGGGGCCGGCGGCCCGGTCGAGGGTGGTGGCGTCGGGCAGCGGAGACAGCCAGATACGGCGTACGGGCGGTGCCGCCGCGGCCAGCTGACCGACCATGACGGACAGGACGGTCGGCCCGGTCTCCCGTTGGGGCACGACCGGTTCGTTGTCCGTCTCCGGCTCTTGCGGTGTGTTGTACGCCGGGTAGAGCCGCGCGAGCGGCTCGTCGGCGCGTTCCTCACGCACGGCCGGACCGCGGTACGGGCCGGACACGTACCCGGCCTTGAACCGCTCGTAGGTGGAGGTGTCGACCTTGAGATACCCGAAGCCCGGAAGCGGCGGCAGGTGAAAGGCGTCGGTGGTGTCCAGTACGGTGCGTGACTCGTCGGCGGAGAACGTCCGCAGCCCCAGCCGGTACGACAGATAGGTGTCCAGGCCCTTCAGCCTGCCGCCCTCGATGCGCTGGCTGGACAGCAGCAGGTGCACCCCGATGGAGCGGCCGATGCGGCCGATGGACAGGAACAGGTCGATGAAGTCGGGCTTGGCGGTGATCAGTTCGCCGAACTCGTCGATGACGACGAAAAGATGCGGGAGCGGCTCCAGGTCCGGTCGGCTCGTGGCGCGCAGGGTGGCGTAGTGACCGATGTCGGCGACGTCCCCGGCGTCCTTCAGCACCTGCTGACGGCGCTTGACCTCACCGGCCAGGCTGGTGTGGACGCGTTCGACGAGGCCGGCCTGGTTCTCCAGGTTGGTGATCACCCCGGCAACGTGCGGGAGCCGCGAGAACGGGGCGAAGGTGGCGCCGCCCTTGTAGTCGACCAGGACCAGCGCCAGGTCGTCCGGCGAGTGGGTGGTGGCCAGGGCGAGGACCAGGGTGCGGAGCAGTTCGCTCTTGCCCGAGCCGGTGGCACCGACACACAGGCCGTGCGGGCCCATGCCGAGCTGCGAGGATTCCTTCAGGTCGAGCAGCACGGGCTCGTGCCGGTCGGTGAGCCCGACAGGGACGCGCAGGAAGTCACGCTCGCCCCGTGGCGCCCAGAGTCGCGCCAGGTCGAGGGCGGCCGGATCCTCGATGCCGAGCAGCGCGGGGAAGTCGACCGGCCCGGAGACCGGGGTGCCCTCGGCCGCGGACTCCGCCGACAGCCGCAGGGGGGCCAGCATGCGGGCGATGCCCTCGGCTCCGGCGGGGGTGACGGGGTCGACGATGCCCCGGGCTGTGCTCTCCTGACCGTCGTCCTTTCCGCGGGCGGCGGCTCCTCGCAGGTCGTCGACCCTGATCCGGTCGCCGTCCACGGTGATGCGCACGCTCACCTCGTCGGGCTCGTGCACCTGCTGTGCGAGCAGGTGCAGCACGGTGACGCCCATGACCGCCGGGCCGACCGCCGAGTCCGGCAGGGGGAGCTCGGAGGCGGTGTCACCGTAGGAGTCGCTGACCACGAGCAGCCGGCCGGTGAGCCGGAGCGCGTCCGGGCCGGACAGACCGCGCCGCACCTCGGCCGCGTAGGCGGCACGCTGCCGCAGATCGGGTCCGCACAACCGGGCGAGCCGCACGAGATCCGGGGCGATCCGCCGGGCGGCGACCGGACCGTCGTACGTCTGCGCGTCGAGCACGTGCGGCAGCCACTTCACCCACGCCCACGCGGTCTCGTCGGCGGAGGCCAGCGCGAACGAGACGTCGTCGGGCGCGTGCGTGACGGCGGTCTGGACCAGCAGCGCGCGGGCGACGCGCAGTACGTCGTCGCGCCCGCCGATGACGCTGACGTTGCCGGCCCGGTCCAGCGGCACCGCGATCGGGAAGTCGGCGGCGGTGGCGAAGCGGTCTCGCAGCGCACGGGCCTCGTTGAGCATGAACGGGTCCGGCGGAGTGAGCACCCCGCCCGCGCTGTTCTGCCCGATGCCCAGCTCCTGGACGGGCACTTCGCCGGTGCCGAGCCGAGGGTGCAGGAAGTCGACGTCCCCACGACGGCGTTCCCACAGCCGCGCCGGGTCCCGTACGAGGTCGTACAGGGCCTCGGGCGGCGGATTCAACCGGCGCGCCATTCCTCGCAACTCCCGCTCGGCGGCACCCGTTTCCTCCCGCAGCTCTTCCAGGTACTCCAGGTACCGCTCCCGCTGCACGCGCCGGGTGCGCTGCGCCTTCCCTCGCTGCGAGAGGAACAACGCGACCGCGCCGAACAGTGCGGCGACCAGTACGACCGCGCCGAGCACCGCGAACCGGCTGTTGCGGATGACGGTCATCAGCACGACCGAGCTGATCACGCCGGCCATCGGCAGCAGGGCGGTAGCCGCGTTGCCGACCTTTCCCTCGGGCAGGTTCGGCGGCGGCTCGATCGTGAGCGGCTCGCCGGGGGCGAGGGGACGGGTGGAGCGCGCCGGGCGGTGGACGAGCCGTTGGGTCATCGCACCCTCACCGCCCGCCCCAGCACCTCGGCGGCCAGGCGTACGGCCGCGTCCCGGGTGTCGCGGGCGAGCTTGGCGGTGTGGATGGGGCCTCCTTGGGCCAGGTGTCGGTCGTAGGGCAGGTGGACCACGGTCACTCCGGGCTCGCGCAGGTGGGCGGCAGCCGCCTTGGTGTCGAGGGTGGCGTCGGGGGTGGCCGCGCTGAGCGCGACGACGGTGGAGTCGAGCGCCGAGTGCGGCAACCGGGCCAGCCAGTCGAGCACCTGCCGTGTGCCGTGGACGCCCTCCGCGGTCATCGGCGCCACGACCACCCGGGCATGAGCGGTGTCCATCGCCGTACGGGCCACCTCACCGGGCAGGGTCTCGCAGTCCACGACGGTGACCGCGAAATACCGGCGCAGGGCGAGGGTGACGGTGCGGTAGGTGGCCACGTTCAAGGGGGCGCCGACCCGTCCTTGCCCGGCGGGCAGCAGCCAGCCCCCGTCGGCCACGGGCACCAGGTAGCCGGTGACGTCGGTGAGCTGCATGGCGGGGGAGAGGATGCGGGCGAGATCACCGGCCGACCAGCGCACCGACTCCGCGCCCATGCGCACCGGCAGCGTGCCCAGCGCGGCGTCGGCCTCCAGGGTCAGTACGGGGTCCTGCCGGTAGTGGTTGAACGTACGGCCGAGCAGTGCCGAGACCGTGGACTTGCCGACCCCACCGCGGATCGAGGTCACGGCGACGACCCGGCCGGTGGTGACGGGTCGCTGCAACTCCTGCGCGTACCGCGTCTGTTCCGCCACCTCCCGCCCGGCGGAGGCGGTGAGCCGTCGCACTCCGGCCCCGGCCCGCCGCGCGGCGGAGTCGCCGTGCTGGGGGCGGCCGAGGGCGACGGCGAGGCGGGGGTCGACGGTGGGGCGGGACTCGGGGGTGGGGGCCGGCAGGGTGCGGGGGTCGCGGGGCTGCCGCGGCACGGGGAGCTGGGGCTGGGGCTCTGGCGTATGAGGCGCACCGTTTTCGGACGGCGGGCTGTCGGTCAGCTCCCGCACGAGATCACGCTGCCAGTCGCTTCGAGCGCTCCCTGTCATTCCGCCCTCACCCCGCATCCGTGTCTCAGGCGAAGGTGTCGAGGAGCCGCGCGTAGACGCCGAACGCGCCGAGAACCAGCGGCAGCAGGACAATCACGGCAACGGACTCGAGCACGTCACCGGTCCGCCGCAGGCGGACTCGCACGTGCTCTGCGGGTTCTACGGTAAGCACCGCCAGCGGCAGCAGGGCCAGCACGCCGAGCACGGCCAGAGGCCCCGCAGCACCGGCGTACTCACTCCACAGCACGACGAGCCGGACGGCGAGGACTGAGGCAGCGAGGAGCAGCACCACCACCTCGGCGGTGAGCGGATACACACGGGCGCGCAACGCGAGCGCGACGGTCACGGCGACGGCGAGCAGCACCGTCCACACCGACACCGTACGAAGCACCAGCAGGCCGCCCGCCGCCGCGGACACGGCGAGGGCGACAGTGGCGAGCACCAGTCCGCGGTGAGTGGCGGCGAGCGCGGTGGAGACGTCGTACCGACTCACGGACGCGCCACCGGTCCGCCGATCGTCGAGCGCCGTGAGTCCGGACGACATCAACGCGAGCCGTGGCAGCACCCCGAGGACGACGACGCAGACAACGGCCGCGACGGCGCCGACCCGAGCCACATCACCCTGCACCCCGAGCACGGCCTCCCACAGCACCAGGCACCCGCCGACGGCCCCACCCCCGACGAAGCCACCACGCCCGAGCGGCGTGACCCACCCGGCGAGCAGAAGCAAGACGACCACGGCGCCGGCCAGGCCCGCGAGCCGAGCGGCTCCATCCCACCCGTGGGCATCGGCGCAGGCCCACACACCGAAGCAGGCCAGAGCACCCGCGGTCACGAGCAACGTGACAGCCGGCGCCTGCCACCGCCCCCGCCCGCACAACACCCCGGCCGCCGCGCACAACACCGCGACGACGAGCACCCCGGCACCGACACCGGAGTCGGCGAACTCCCCGCGCGCCAACCCGGCGGCGGCAAGGGCGAAGAGGACAGTCGCACACCCCGCGACGACACGACGCGCCTCGGACCGCCAGCGCCACGCCCGTACGTCGAGGTCGTCGGCGACCTCGTCGGTCACGTCGTGGACGACGGGCGCGGAAGGGGCGTCCTCGACCCGCACGAGCCGTAGCACGACCCCGTCGGCGACTCCCGCCGACTCCAGGGTGCTGTCATGCGCGAGGGCCGACCCGTCCGGCAGCACCAGATGCCGCAACTCCGGCCGCTCCCCCACCCGGTCGCCCAGCAGCCGCATCACCTCGGGCAACAGCACCCCGACGGGCTCCCGCGACGGCAACACGAGATCGACCCGACGCCGCTCACCGACCAGGGTGACCCTGCTGAGCGCGGCGCGACCGACGGTTGCGGTACGGCTCAGGGGCCCCGTGGACATCACGCGTTCGAACCTATCATCGTGTAGACGCCATTACCGAGGGTGACGACCCCGAGCCCTCGTGAGTCAGCCCCTGCGAAGCCCCGTACGGGTCCTTCCCCATGACCCGGTTGGCCACGAACGACCACCCCACACACCCGGCACACACCACAGCCGCGATCACCATCCCGGCGACCACCTTCCCCAGCCGCTCATCAACGGACCGCCGCTGACGCCGGGCGCCGAAGAGGAGCGCGTCGCGGAGACGGCGGCGACGGACGGAGACGGATTCGAGAAGCTGGTTGTCGTAGTCGTGGGCGGTCATGAAGTCCCGTCATATGTATCGCAGAATAATACCGTCATGCCCGCCGCCGTTCCTCCATCACTCTGATATCTGCCCCGCGATTTCGCAGCCACCCCTGAAGCTCTGCCCCTGCCAGCTGACGCGACACGCTCCTGCCGACCACTTCAACTGGCCCAAAAACAGACCCAGAAGCGCCGTGGAAGAGAGTCTCCTCGTCGACCTTCACCTTGAAGGAGTTTTCTTCGAAAGAAGCACCGCTGAGATCCGCGCCGCTAAAGTCAACATCCAGTAGCGAGGACCCCACGAAACGAGTATTGCGGCACCTCGCGCCTGACGCATCGACACCGTACAAAGATGCCTTCACCATGTCCGCCCGATCAAGGATGGCGCCACGCAGGGTCGCTTCATCCAGGTTCGCGCGAATAAGTGAGCTGTCGGTCAGATTCGCATGATCAAGGTCGGCCCCTTCAGCATCCGAACGGTACAGATCGCAACCGACAAGAACGACGCCGGACAGGTTGGCTTCGGTGAACCACGACTCGGAAAAATCTGCTCGAGAAAGGTCTGCCCCTGTCAGATCGAGACCTACAGCATCAAGCCCGCTTCCCTCGCATGCAATCCATTCACGCAGTCGCTCCGCCGCGACGGGGTCTCGAGGAAACCTCGCCGGAGCCCAACCCCTAGGGGTACCAGATGACATCGTCTTCCCAGCCGTTCGCCTTAACTATGGCCACAACGTCGTCGATGGCCACCTGATTAGCATTCCTGACATCAATGATTACGATGCGACGTTTTGCTACAATTTGTTCTTGTAGCTTACTCACCCATTTACCATTTGTGGCCGGATTATAGGCACCCTGGAAAGGCCGAGACTTGTCGCGAACATTATTGAAAGGAGGCCAATCAGAATGTACACCCTTGATGTCGTAAGATCGCCCAGTGCTCGGGGAGACGAACTCCCCACCGTCTGCCCCGTCCGGACGTCTGATATCCGCAGGCAAGCGCCCCTGATCGCGAAGATCCAGACCCACCCGCGCCTCATCCTTGGACGGTTCGGAAATTCCACCGTTCTTGTCAGGGTCGCGCTGCAAGTGATCGAAATCCTCTGGGCTGTGCTCCGCCGCTTCCTCCAGATGGCCCCAATGTGCGGCTCTCTGTTCGGGGGTGAGTGCCGGTAGCGGCTCATTAGGCCGTTCACCCGGCGTCCCGGACATCCCCTCGCCCGAGCTACCAAGTCCGTCGGCCCGGTATGAGCTGTCATGGCCGACCCCCGCCTCACTATGACCTGTTGCCGTATCGGAACCGCTCACGCCGCTAGAGCCAATCGGCTGGCCCCCGTGCTTTGGCTCAGCCTGATGAGCGCTTGGTGGTGCTGAGTTTCCGTACTCAACGGAGTCACTACCACCAGCGGTGTCTGGCGTTGCCTCATGGCTGGCCCAGGGCGAGACATGGCCCCCGGCAGGTACCGTGTCCGAAGCGGTGACCCCGGCAGGCTCACGTTCCCGCGTGTGCAGCCGCTCTGGCACGGTCTTAACCGTAACGGAGGGTTCCTGCATTGGAGCGCCGGTAACGATCTCGCCGTTCTTCTTGATGATGAGGCGGCCGTCTTCGACGACGAGGACGGTTCGGCCGGTCGCGTCGGAGAACTCCAGGACGCTCGTCGAAGTGCGCACCTCTGGGATGTGGTTGGTACCGCGCAGTCGTTCTGTGACCGCGGCGATCCTGGGAGCGGCCTCACCTGTGACCTTGACCGCGGCGCTGATCGGGTCGATGGCGTCGCCGACCTTGGCGACCGTCGCCGCCACCTTGGCCGTCGTACCGGCCTTGCCGGCGGAGGCCACCTTGAGGGGTCCGGCGCCGAGGGTCACGAGGTTGAAGAGAACCGTGGCGGACGCCCGCGCGGGGTTCTCGTCCCACATGTCCCAGGCCACCAGGGACTTGGCGAACTCCTTGGCGTACACCTTGCTGTCCTGGGCGAAGTCGGTCGCGAAGATGCCGGTGGGTTCCTGGCTGCCCGCCTCCATGAGGTAGGTCTCCGCGCCGACCACCATCCTGGTCAGGCCCTCCCAGGAGTCCTCGAACTCCTGCTGTCCGTTGATCCCGACCATGGAGTACAGACCGTTGAGGGTGCCCCAGATGTTGTCGACGATCAGCCCGTCCCAGACCAGGCTCTTGAAGTAGTAGTTGAAGTCCCGCGGGTCCCACCAGTCGTGCCGCTCGGTCTCGGGGGCACCCCAGGGAAGCTCCTTCGCGTGATCCAACACCTCGGTGCTGTAGCCGTAGAGACGCGCTCCCAGGGGCGCGAACTGCTTGGCGCCGGTGTTCAAGACGTACTGCGTACCGCCGACCAACGCGGTGATCTTGTTGTTGCAGGCGATCTCGGCCGCCGCGAACTCGGCCTGCGCGGCGTTCACGTCGTGCAGCAACACCCGATGTTCGTCGACCTTGTCGGCGTCCTTCGTCCAGTTCTCGTCGAACTCCCCGGTGCCGGTCTTCAGCCCCGCGACGAACGTGGCTGCCTGCCCCCGCAACCGCTCCAACCTCTTGGCGATGGGAGCCACCTCTGCCGCATACGTGCGCAGGGCATCGGCCACCGTGGCGAGCTTGTCCCCGAAACGGTCCGCGGCGTCACGTGCCGGTGCCGTGGACGCGAAAAGGTCCTCGGCTTCCGGCGCCTGGTAGAACGCCGAGAGCCCCTGGAACTGCCGATGCGCCTCCCCGCCCGCCTGGCGGATGCCGTCCGACTCGTCCCGCAGCGCGTCGGTGTGCTGCTCGAGTTGTGCCAGATCACCGGTGAACAGCGGAATGGCTTCCGGCTCGATCACAGCCGGCCAGCCTTCCAACCGCCCGGCATGTCGGGACGCACCAGACCTGCGGACCGCCGCTGAAGCTCGGCCGCCATCTCCAGATCGCCGTCCTGGTACGCCGTAGTGGCCTCCACCGCACCGTTCACGGATCTGCCGACGCGCACGCCGATGAACCGCAGCTCCTCAGCCGTACCCTCGATGAACTCCGCCAGCGCGGCGCCCACCAGTCCGGTCTGGCCCTTGTGCTCCCCGCTCGCTCCACCCGGCGCGAGTGTTCCCGCCGATGTCGCGGCGCCCTGCACATCACCCGAGTACGCCTGAACCATCTCGTCCAGGACCTTCATGACGTCCCCCACGTTCGAGACGACGACTCCGACCCCGGTCGGAGAAATGTCCCACCCCGGCACGCGTCACTCCCCCTCGTTCTTGCTGTCCTCGTCCCCGTCATCGCGCGCCCGTCCCCCACCGGCCCCGCGTGCCCGCGTCAGCCGATGTTGTCCACGGCAGCCCGCGCCTTGGCCAGCGTCGACTGGGCGGTCCCGTCGTTCTGCTCCATCGTCGTGCGGACCAACCGGATGATCTCGCGCACCTCGGCCGCGGCCCGGTTCCAGCGGACCTCCTTGCCGTGGTACTCGTCCGAGACACCGTCGGCCTGGAACTCGGCCATCGCGGCCTTCACCGCACGGTCGCGGTCGGTCAGTACGCGCTCAAGCTGAGCGACGACCCCTTGCAGACTGATCTGCACCTCGGACGAGGCGCCGGTGTCGTACGAACGACGGTCAAGGTTCTGCCCCATGACTACATCCCCCCAGAAAACAGTGACGGTTCGGTGCCGGCCACGAGTGCCCGGCAGCTACCGGGCGCCGAAACGAGCGGCATCGAAGTTGGCGGAGCCCATGTTCTGGTGGGCGTTGCCCTCCAGCTCCTGATCACCCGTTCCGAACGCGGTGTCCATGCCGGACTGCCCGCCCAGGATCGCGTTGAGCGAGCCGTTCAGATCGTTCGTGATCTCGTCGGCATGCAGCTTGAACGTATCGAACGCAGCCTTGCCCGCCCCGTTGAACTTGCCCTCCAGCGGCTCCGCCGCCTGGATCAGCCACGTGATCAACGTCCCCAGATCGTCGACCGAGCCGACCGTGTTCTTCCCCAGATCCGACAAGGTCGTCGAACCCATGTCGAACTTCATCTCGCCACCCCCGTGCATCACTCAAACCACAAAGTCTCGAACATCCTTACGCGCAACAGGTGGCATACACAACGCGATTGCAACGAGTTGGCGCAAACCGTTCACCCCTCAGCGCTCGATGACCACCGTCTCCGCGAGCTTGTCGTGCAGACACTGCTGATACGGCCTGTCCCAGCAGCACCACAGCGAGTTGAGCAGCCCGAGTACAGGGATGACGGAAAAGGCCGGCCAGCAGACCTCCCGTAGCAGAGCGCGCCAGAAACCGATGTTCAGCCCCGACTCACGTTCCACGACCCGGACCTTGCAGATGCGCTTGCCCAGGGTCGAGCCGAACTCGGCGATACAGACAGGAAAGTAGATGAGGAAGGAGAGAGCCAGCCATCCGACCAGCACCGCCTGGGCCGTCTCACCGCCTCCGGCGTCGATCCACATACTCAGCGGGAGACCGCCCGTGACGAGGTACCCGATGTACCAGAGGCCGACGTCCAGCACCCGCGCTCCGAGCCGGGACCCGAGATCGGCGAGCCCCATGAGCGGCACGAAGCCTGACCCGTACGGCGCCGGGTAGCCGTAGGGCGGCTGCGGCGCGTACTGCTGCGCGCCAAGTCCAGATGGGGTGGAACCGACGGGATAGTGGGGGAGGTCGGCCATGTCTTCCTCGATGCGGACAACTGCGGACACAATCCGTTGATCATATAGGCACGCTCTGACAGCGACCCTCTGGTCGGCTCGGAGCGGCTACGCCTTCATCCCGGCCACGAACGCCCCCCACGGCTCGGCCCCGAAGACCAGCACCCGACCGTCCGGCACCTTGCTGTCACGCACTGACACGAGCTGGCGCTGCCGTCGGCGACCTCGACACAGTTGCTGTCTTCCCCCGTCGCTGTCCTTCGACTTGCGCCAGGTCGCAGCATTGAGGTCGGGGGGTGCTTCACTATCGGTGCTCCTCCACTACGTCCCGGATGAACGTCAGTGAGTCCGACGGCGACAGCGCCAGAGCCGCACCCGCGTCGAGAATGATCACGCGGCGTTCTCCCGGAGGGCCCGGGTCTGGTCCGCCGCCATCGCGTAGATGTTGGCCAGCACATTCGGTCCGCTGTCGAACTCGTCATCGCTGAGTGTGCAGCCCAGCCGTTCACGCAGCACGGTGCGCGTGGCAGCCACCCGCTCCGCGATCTGCTCCCCCGTCGACTGCTCCGAGGCCAACCGCCGCTCCTTGGCCACCTGGGCGAGGTGGTCGCGGGCCTGGCGTGACACCTGAATGGTCGCACTCTCTGCCATGGGCTCACCATAGCCGCATCACGGTGAGGGGACTGCCGTCGGTCGCTCCCTTCACCCGGAGGTGTCTACGGCGCTCGCCCAGCTTGACTCCCCGAGGTGTCCATAACGGCATCTGGATGGGCCCGGGCCCGCCCCTGCCCGCCGAACCGGCGGCGACCATGAACGCCATCGCGCTGCCACACACGGGAGCGGGTACCAGTAAGCGGGACTCCGCCGGCGGTGGAACGATGTGGAGGGAAACGGTGGGCGTGATCAGCGCTCGGATGAAAAACCTTGCGCTGAGGAACACAGAGTGAAGTGAATGGAGCGGGGATGAGGAAGCAATTCGCTGTGGGAGATCACGTTCGATGGAACTCCGAGGCTGGGCACGTCGAAGGTGTCATCGTCAAGAAGCACACCCGCGATGCGGAGTACAAGGGGCACACTCGTCATGCCACGGAAGGCGACCCCCAGTATGAGATCAAGAGCGACAAGAGCGATCACATCGCCATGCACAAGGGAAGTGCACTGACCAAGGTGTAGAGGGGTGCGGTGTTCGTTCACGCGCAGCCGGTTTGCACCGGTCTTACCGGAGAGCGGCCACGATGGAGGCCCGGACGATTTCAGGGTGATGCGAGCGAGGCAGCAGAGTGACGAACCGCATCTGTACCGTGGGACATTCGACGCGCGACTTCGATGAGGTGCTGGAGATGTTGCGGAGCAACGACATCACCTGTCTGGTCGACGTTCGCTCGTTCCCGTCGTCGAAGAAGTTTCCGCAGTGGAATCAGTCGGCAATCACCAAGGCGCTGCCTGATGATCTCGACTACCGGTGGATCCCACAGCTTGGCGGCCGGCGGCACACTCCGAAAGGAGTACCGAGCGTAAACGACGCATGGCGGGTCAAAGCCTTCCGTGATTACGCCGACTACATGGCCAGCGAGGAGTTCACGGAAGGGCTGAACGAACTGATTGGGCTGGCCGAGCACGAATCGTTGGCGATCATGTGCAGTGAGGCGGTTCCGTGGCGCTGTCATCGCAGACTGATCACCGATGCCTTGATCGTCGCGGGCGTGGAAGTGGCGCACATCATGTCGCTCACAACAACCAAACCGGCGGCCCTCAACGAGAATGCGGCGGTTCAAGGCGGCCATGTGACCTATCCGCAGCCGTCGTGACGAGGACGAAATGAGCATCATCGAGGACATTCGGGAAGCGGTCATCGCCATTCCCGCAGGATTCGTCGCCTCCTACGGCGATATAGGCCGGAGGGTCGGCGCAGGTC
The DNA here is from genome assembly GCF_042717365.1 of Streptomyces sp. NPDC058534. Taxonomy (NCBI): domain Bacteria; kingdom Bacillati; phylum Actinomycetota; class Actinomycetes; order Kitasatosporales; family Streptomycetaceae; genus Streptomyces; species Streptomyces sp. NPDC058534. The sequence continues at coordinate 1,570 of NZ_JBHXNW010000068.1, read as the reverse complement.
CACGGCAGGTGGGACAGGCAATGAGCCTGCTCGGAGACGGTGTGCCGTGGTGGCGAATCGTCCACGCCGACGGGACACCTGCCTCATGTCATGACGGACAAGCGCCGAAGCTCCTCCAAGCCGAGGGGACACGGATGCGGGGTGCACGGGTGGACATGAAACGAGCGCGGCACGGATGCGTTGGGTAGCTGTGGGTCAGCCGGCGCGGCCGTCCGATGCTGCCCCGTCTCCCTCAGCGGTGGCGGTCTGCTTGGCCTGGTCGGCTCGGAGCGGCTATGCCTTCGTCCCGGCCACGAACGCCCCCCACGAGACCACCCCGAAGACCAGCACCCGACCGTCCGGCACTTTGCTGTCACGCACCGGCACGAGGCCGGGGCAGCCGTCGGCGACCTCGACGCAGTTGGTGCCGCCCCCGTCGCTGTAGGAAGACTTGCGCCACATCGCTGCGGTGAGGTCAGGGATTCGGTTCATGATCTGCGCTCCTCCAGAAGGCCCTTGACGAACGCCATCGACTCCACCGGAGTCAGAGCCGCGTCCCTGACCAGATCGTAGGACAAGCGAAACGACAGAACCTTGTCCGGATCGTCGATCAGCTCACCGAAGCCGTTGCCTTCCACGTAGGCAACAGGGTCGCCGACTCGTTGCCACAGGAGCCACAGGTGGCTGTCCATGAGGTCATGCACGCCTGCCGCGTAGGGCAGCACTTGAAGCGCGACCGATGGCAGTTCTGCCGCCTCCAACAGATGCGACAGCTGGTCCTCCCACACCTTGAGGTCGGGAACGGGCCGCCGCAGCGCCCCCTCGTCAAGGATCACCCGGATGCTGGGCGCCGGTTGGCGGTGCAGCAGTTCCTGCCGTCCCAGGCGCAGGGTCACCTGTTCCTCGACTGCCTCGCCGTTGCCTGCCGTTGTCTGGGCCCCGGACAACCCCGACAACACGGTCCGAGCGTAGTCCTCGGTCTGCAGCAGCCCTGGCACTCGGAGTTGGAACAGCCACATGACCCGGGCCGTCCTCTCGAGTTCCATGAACGCCTTGTACTTGTCCTTGATGACCTCCTGACGCGCGTCCCTCCAGAGACGAACCAGCAGATCCCCGGTGTCGTGATACCTGTCCAGGTCCTCCATGACCGTCCGCTTGGAGAGCCGTTCTCCTTTCTCCAGGCGGAACAGGTAGCTCTTGTCGTACGAGATCTCCTCGGCCAGCTGCCCGAGCGATTTGCCCGCCTTCTCCCGCAGTATTCGGAGCGTCTGCCCAAGCTCTGTGCGTCTCGATTCCCGTTTACCGCCAAGGTCTTCGGCCACGTCACCCCTTTCTGTTGCCTGGCGCGCAGACAACGCCAGCCCCCTTCCGCAGGGTACGCCGGGGCAGTGACGCTCTATGCACGAAAGGTAATCGCCGCTGGTAGTCACCCGAAGGGACAAGCACCACCATGAACCCATCCCCGCTCCGCCTCCTCCCCTGGACCACCCCCGAAGGGTCGAGTAGCCGAGGGGAATCGCACCCCTCGGCTCTCACGGAACCGTGCGTAACAGTCTCCCGTTACACGGCTCTTGTCGTTCTGATCGTCAGG